>DAOTYR010000326.1:0-16662 GCA_034434655.1 Chloroflexaceae bacterium | reverse complement strand
CGTGGCGGCGCCGCCGAGGGCCAGGGCGCGACGATAGGCCGCCACCGCGCCGGCCTGGTCGCTCAAGGCGTTGCGCCATACCTGCACCGCCCCTAGCTGGGCCAGCCCGTACTCCACATAGTAGAACGGGTAACGATAGATGTGCTGCTTGCGGTGCCAGCCGGTCATCCGCTCGGTGTCGAGACCGCTCCAATCCACCCCGCCCATGAATCGCGCCCAGAGCCGATCCCAGGCCGCGTCGCAGGCAGCGGGATCATCGGCGGCCTCGGGGTTGGTGTAGGCCCAGTGCTGGAAGCCATCCACCACCGCCATATAGGGCCAGAAGGTGAGGATGCCCTCCAGATGCTCGATCCGCGCGCGGGCGTACGCGGCCTCGTCGTAATACCCGCCATCGGATCGGCGCAGGTAGGGCGCGGCGAGCAGTTCCATAGCCATCGAGGCGACCTCGGCGAACTCGATGGGCGCCTCGCGCTGCTGGTGGTAGGGCAGCGCGGCCATTGCGAAGTCGTGGAAGGCATGCCCGGCTTCGTGCAGCAGGGTGCGCACATCGCCGGGCAGACCCACGGCATTCATGAAGATGAAGGGCCGCTGAGCGACGGGGAAGTAGGCGCAGTAGCCCCCGGGCGCCTTGCCCTTGCGATTGTCGAGGTCGAGGAACCCCTCGCGGCGCATGGTGGCGAAATGGCTGCCCAGTTCCGCATCCACCCGCATCAGTACGGCCTCGCCCCGCTCGGCCAGCTCGGCCCCATCGCGGAAGGGGCGCAGTGGCGCCTCGTGCGGGGCGCGGGCATGCGTGTCCCAGGGGCGCAAGCGCTCAAGCCCCAGACGCGCGGCGCGCCGGGCATAGACCCGCCGGGCCGCCGGGACGACGACGGCCTCGATGGCCTCGTGGAAGCGCAGGCAGTCGTCGGGCGTGTAATCGAAGCGCTGCCGCAGACGCCAGGCATAGGCCCGGTAGTCGGGCAGGCCGGCATTGGCCGCCAGTTGCCGCCGCAAGGCCAGCAGTTGCCGCCAGAGCTGGTTGATCGCCTCGCGGTCGGCCAGTTGCCGCGCGGCGGCCCGCCGCCAGACCTCCTCGCGGACGGCGCGATCGGGTTCCTCGAGCAACGGCTCGGTCTGCGGGATGGTAAGTTCACGCCCCGCCCATGCGATCGTCTGCGCCCCGATGATGCGGTTGTACTCGTTCCCCAGGCGGCGCTCCTCCGTCAGCAACGGCAGGTTCGCCTCGCGAAACAGCTCGACCTCGGCGCGCAGGTTGCGCAACGGCACCGCAAAGCCCTCCGGGGCGATCCCCGCATCGAGGAACTTGCGCTTCAAGGCCTGCTCGGCGGCCATAGCGTGGGGGTACACATCGCCGAGAAAGGCGCGATAGCGCGCCTCGGCGGCGCCGTCGGTGGTGTCGCGGGTCGTTGCCACCGAGAGGCGCGTGTAGGTCTCAGCCAGCAAATCGGCCACCCGCGACCAGGCCGTCAGCCAGGCGGCGGGATCGGCGATCGGCGCCGCCTCGAGCGCGGCGTAGAAGGGCTGCCAGCGCTCCCAGGACCAGTCGAGGGTCGTTTGCGCGGAGGTGGGGAGGTCGTGAAGCATAGGGACTCCTTGTTCATTCCTTCAAACAGCCATGCCCGGCAGGGCCGCAGGCGGACACCGTAGGGTATAATACCCTGTGAAGGACGCGAGGAAAAGCGCCATGACGCTACCGATCGAATGGCTGAACTTCCTGCTCTCGCCCCAGGCCATCGCCGCGGCGACCCTGTTGATCTTCCTCGCCGGGCTTTCCGAGGGCGTGGGCACCCAGGGCGTGACGCTGCTGATGAGCCGCATCACGCCCCTACGCTTCGCGCTGGGCCTGCTGGCCTCGGCCCTGTTGTACGTCCTGAGCGCCGTCATCTGGATGTGGGCGCTGTGGCTGGCCATGCGCGCGCTGTTCGGCGCCGCGGTGCCCCTGCGCCTGTTCTTCGTCACCGTGAGCGCCGCCTACGGGCCGTTGCTGCTGGGCGCGCTGGCGCTGCTCCCGCTGGTGGGCCCGGCCATTCGCTGGGGGCTGCGACTGTGGAGCTTCAGTATCGCGCTGGCATCCATCGTGGCCGTAACCGGGCTGACGCACTGGCAGGCCGCCGCGGGCGCCCTGGTGGGCACCCTGCTGATGGAGGGCGCCCGCTGGTTGTTGAGCGAGCCCGCCGAGGCGATCGCCCGCCGCATCTGGGCGCTCACGACCGGCAAGCCGCACCTCGTCCGGCGTGAGGAACTTCCGCAGGTGATACCCGGTTACGAACCGGTGGTCAAAGGCGAGCGATGATTACAGCACTGACCTGGCTGGGTTGGGCACTGCTGATTCTGTTCGTCCTTTTTGCGATCGCCATTCCGCTCTCGGTCCTGATCTGGTGGGCGGGGTGGCGCGCGGCTACCCCGCAAACCCGCTTGCAGCCGCCCGGCCCGCCCGCCGCCGGGCCGTTCCTGGTCTACCTCTCGGGCGTTGATGACATTTCCGGCGAGTTCTCGACCCCCTACGAGGATGCGCTCCTGGACGCCATCGCCGAGCGCGTCCCCGGCCTGGTCATCGTCACCGATGTCTTCGCCTACTCCTTTGCCAATGTAGGCATGACCAGCGAGGGCAATCTGGCCTGGTTCTGGGCCTGGCTCAACTCCCTGCGGCTCAACAAGAAAAGCCCCTTGCGGCGCGTTGGGCGCCTGATCAACCTGCGGAACATGCTCCACGTCGCCGTTTCCGCCGACCGGCGCTACGGCCCGATCTACAACTATGGCGTGGCGGAAATGATCATCCAGGCGTTGTTGCGCCATGGCTACGTCCTGGGCAGCGGTGCGCAGGTCGCCCTCCTCGGCTACAGCGGCGGCGCCCAGATCGCCCTGGGCACCTCGGGTTACATTCAGGCCACCCTGCGCGCACCCGTGCAGGTGTTCTCGCTGGGCGGGATTATGAACTCCAGCGACAGCCTCAGCCGGATCAACGCCCTGACCCATCTGTATGGCACCAGGGACCGCTGGCACCGCCTGAGCGATCTGATCTTCCCCGCCCGCTGGCCGATCTTCCGTGGCACGCAGTGGAACCAGGCCCTGGCAATGGGCAAGATCGAACAGATCTGCCTCGGCCCCATGGTGCACACTGGCCGCGGCAGCTACCTCGACGCGACCCGCCGCGTCGAGGATGGGCGCAGTTACCTCGATGTGACCGCCGATACCATCGCCGAGCGGATCAGGCGCCTCACCCCGGCGATGCAAGCAGCATGACGCGCGATGGATCGGCGCCGCTCGCGGCCCGTTGCGCGGCACAGCCGCACCGGACAACCATGCATATCATCACCATCAGGCTTTCGCTCGCCAACGTCTTTCTGGTGCGCGGGGAACGCTGGATCGTCATCGACAGCGGCGCCCCCGGCGATGGCCCCGCCATCCTCCGCGCCGCCGCCCGCCACGGGATCGCCCCCGCCGACATCGGGCTGATCCTGCTCACCCATGGCCATATTGACCACTTTGGCGGCGCCGCCGAGCTGCGCGCAAGCACCGGCGCCCCGATTGCCGTCCACCGTGCCGATCTCGCGTTGCTGCGCGAGGGCCGCAATCCCACCTCCCTGCGCAGCACCGGCCTGGAGGGCCAGCTCTTGCGGCCCTTTCTGCCCTGGCGCACCACGCCCCTGGAGCCGGATATGACCTTTGAGGACTCCTTCGACCTCTCCCCATTCGGTATCGCCACCCGCACCGTTCACACCCCCGGTCACAGCGCCGGGCACAGCGCGCTGCCCTTGCCCGATGGCAACCTTATCGCCGGCGACCTGTTGCGGGGCGGTTTCCTGGGGGGACGGCTGCGCGGGCGCCTGCCCAACCCGCCGTACGTCGTCACCGACGCGGCGCAGCAGGCGGCCAGCCTGCAACTGGCCCTGGGTCTGCCGGCGCATACCTGGCACATCGGCCATGGCGGCCCCCTCGCCGTCGAACACATCCGCGCGCGGGCGAAGCGCCCGGGGTTGGCATGAACACAGGCCGCGCACAGCAGGGTCTGGGAGGGCTACACCCTCCCACAGAACACCCTTCCGTGCATCGAGCCGGTCGGAGGGGCGCGGGGAGACCGGGTTTCCCCACGCCTCCGCCTGCGGGAGGGTTGGGGAGGTCTTGATGGCGCCCATCACTGTCTGGATACTCGGCGACCAGTTGCTGCGCGCGCACCCGGCTCTGGCCAGCGCCGAGGCTGCCGCCGGGCGAGCCGGCGTGCGCGTGCTGCTGATCGAAAGCGCCGCGCGCCTGCGCCAGCAGCCCTACCAGCGCAAGAAGCTGGTGCTGCTGCTCAGCGCCATGCGCCACTACGCCGCCGCGCTGACCGCCATGGGCTACCAGGTGGACTACCGCCAGGCGGCCGATTTTCTCAGCGGGTTGCGCGCCCACTGCGCCGCGCATGGCCCGGCGCGGGTGCTGACCATGGCCGCCGCCGAGGAACCGACCCGGCGCTTCCAGCACGATGAAGCCGGCCCCGCCCTGAACGCGCCGCTCGAAGTGCTGCCCAACACGCAGTTCCTGGTGGGCCAGTTCGATCCCTTCCCCGGCGCCCCGCCAGAACGCGCCATCATCATGGCCACCTTCTACAAGGCCATGCGCCGCCACTTCGATGTGCTGCTCGAGGCCAACGGCGCGCCCGTGGGGGGCCGCTGGAGCTACGACGCCGAGAATCGTAAACCGTTGCCCCGCAGCGCGCAACCGCCCCCGCCGCCGCGCTTCCCGCCGGACGCGCTCACCCGCGCCGTGATGGACGAGGTCGCCGCCCTGCCCAACGGCGTCGGCAGCGTTGAAGGCTTCGACCTGGCGGTCACCGCCGAAGAAGCGGAACTGGCCCTCGAGCGCTTCATCGCCGAGCGGCTGCCTGATTTCGGCGCCTATGAGGACGCGATGAGCCGGCGTTCGGCGCTGATCTACCACTCCGGCCTCTCGCCCTACCTGAACCTGGGGCTGCTCACCCCCATGCAACTGGTGCGCGCCGCCGAAGCCGCCTATGCCGCCGGTCAGGCGCCGCTCAACTCGGTGGAGGGCTTCATCCGCCAGGTGCTCGGCTGGCGCGAGTATATCTACTGGCAGTACTGGCGGCGACTCCCCCTCCTGCGTAACGCCAACCGCTGGAACGCCACCCGGCCCCTGCCCGCCTGGTTCTGGACGGGGGATACCGACATGGCCTGCCTGCGGCACGTGCTCCAGGCCGCCCTGAGCACCGGCTACACCCACCATATCGAGCGGCTGATGGTGCTCTGCAACTTCTGCCTGCTGGCGGGCATCGCGCCACAGGCGGTCAACGCCTGGTTCCTGGCCGCCTATGTGGACGCCTACGAGTGGGTCATGCTGCCCAACGTCATCGGCATGGGCCTCAACGCCGACGATGGCATCGCCACCAAACCCTACCTCGCCTCGGCCAACTATATCAACACCATGAGCGACTACTGCGGCGGATGTCACTACCATCCAAAGCAGCGCACCGGCCCGCGGGCCTGCCCCTTCAACCTGCTGTACTGGAACTTTCTGCTTGAACACGAAGCCAGATTGCGGGCCAATCCGCGCCTCGGCCCGGCCGTGCTGGGCCTGGGGCGCCTGGCGCCCGACGAACGGGCGAGCGTCCGCCGGGAGGCGGCGGCCTTTCTGGAGCGCCTATGCGGGGAGTAATACCATTTCGGATTGTAGATCTTGGATTGTAGCACGACGTACGCGGTGACATCCCCCCTTCCCACCCGCGGCGGCCAGGCGGCCTGGAGCGCTGTCCTCTGCCGGTCCCTCCCACCGGGTGGGGGATGGGGAAACCGGGTTTCCCCATCCCCCTGCTCACGGGAGTACGAGGGAACCGGGTTGTCCCAGTGGAGGAGGAAACGATGCCTGAAGACATGCGCCGCGACTTCGCCGATCGCGAGGACCTGATCGCCTACCTGGCGGCCCAGTTCCCCGCCGCTGCGGCCGAGAGCGCCGCCGTGAGCGCTACCAGGGGCGGGCGGCGGGCGGCGGAGGCCCGCCTGGCGGCGATGCGCCCGACGCCCTACGCCGCCACGCGCAACTTCCTCGGCGGCGCGGTTACGCGCCTGTCGGCCTATATCCGCCACGGGGTGCTGAGCCTGGCCGAGGCGCGCCGGGCGGCCCTGCGGGCCGCGCCGCGCCCCGAAGAGGCGACGAAGCTGATCAACGAACTGGCCTGGCGCGATTACTGGCAGCGGGTGTACGCCGAGATCGGCGAAGGCGTCTGGGAGGATCGCGAAGCCTCCAAAACCGGCCTGAGCGCCACCGACTACGCCCCCGACCTACCCGCCGACATCGCGACAGGAACCACGGGCCTGGCCTGTATGGACGCCTTCAGCCACGACCTGGTCAGCAGCGGCTACCTGCACAACCATGCGCGGATGTGGCTGGCGGCCTACATCGTCCACTGGCGGCGCGTCGCCTGGCAGGCCGGGGCGCGCTGGTTCCTCAGCCATCTCCTCGATGGCGACCCGGCCAGCAACAACCTCTCGTGGCAGTGGGTCGCCGGCACCTTCAGCCACCGGCCCTACATCTTCAACCGCGAGAACCTGGAGCGCTACAGCGACGGCGTCTACTGCCGGGCATGCCCGCTGCGGAACACCTGCCCCTTCGACGCGAGCTACGAGACACTCCAGGCGCGCCTGTTTCCCCATGCGCCGCCCCTGCCAGCGGCCCCCCGGAGGCGCCGATGAGCATGCAACGTCCGATCGTCTGGGTGCATGGCGATTGCCTGAGCCCGCATCACCCGGGGCTGGCGGCCTACCCGGGCGCGCCGGCGATCTTCGTCTGGGACGAAGAGTTGCTCGCCGCGCTGCGCATCAGCCTGAAGCGGATCGTGTTCATCTATGAATGCCTGCTCGAACTGCCGGTAACCATTCGCCGCGGCGACGTAGCCGCCGAGGTGCTCGCCTTCGCTGGCGAACAGCGCGCCGACGGCATTGTCACCAGCGACAGCCCCGCTCCGCGCTTCCGGCGCATCCGCGAGCGCCTCGAAACAGTGCTGCCGGTGCGGGTCATGCCGCTGGAACCCTTCGTGCGCGCGCCGCAGCGCGTGGATCTGGCGCGCTTCTCACGCTACTGGCAGGCAATTCAGGCCGAGGCCCTTTCCGATTTTCCCGATAATGCGCTATAATTGTGGGCGCAACCTTTCCCACCGCGCGCGGGCGCGGGTATCCGGCACAGATAAGCCGATGCACGGATATCCATCACAAGGAAACTTTTCTTAACCGCGACTATTGACACGTGTCCTAGAATAAGGGCGTTAGCTTGCTCGTCGAATATGGTGCCGATGGCGGCACCTCCTCCGCCCCTGTCGGCGGCCGGCAGTTGGGCAACCGCCTGGTGCAGGGGCGCATGTGTGGAGACCGGCGCGCATCATGGCCGGCATCGCCGTGTGCGCCCATCCTGAAGCGGCATCATCCCGGGCCGCGAGCCTCCCGGCGCAGACCGGCGCGGGCCGCGGCTGGTCGAAACGATACTCAGAGCGCCTCACTTGTGAGTGGCGCACCAGGGGGCGCAACAAAGCGATGCCGCGAACGGCGCCCCCAGAGCAGCGCGTAGAAGCGTAGCGAAAGGAGTCACCATGCGTATCGGGATCCTCACCGGCGGCGGTGACGTGCCCGGCCTGAACCCCGCCATCAAGGCGGTGGTCAACCGGGCAGCCGCCAATGGCTGGGAAGTCGTGGGCATCCGCAGGGGTTGGGCCGGCCTGCTCAACTACAACCCCGACGACCCGGAGGGCAGCGCGGAGTGGATCGAACCGCTCACTCCCGCGAGCGTGCGCACGATTGACCGCTATGGCGGCACCCATCTGCACACCTCCCGCACCAATCCGGCCAAGGTCAAGGAGTCGGCCATGCCCGAGTTCTTGAAAGGCCGTTTTGAATTCAAGGGTGAGAAGAAGGTCGCCGATGCCACGCCCCACGTCTTGCGGGTGCTCGAGCACCTGGGCATTGACACGCTGATCCCTATCGGCGGCGACGACACCCTCAGCTACGGGGTGCGCATGCACCAGGAGGGCGTGCGCGTGATCGCCATTCCGAAGACCATGGACAACGATGTCTTCGGCACCGATTACTGCATCGGCTTCAGCACCGCCGTCACCCGCAGCGTCGAGTTTATCAACGCGTTGCGGACGCCGGCCGGCAGCCACGAGCGCATCGCAGTGGTCGAACTCTTCGGGCGCAACTCTGGCGAAACCGCGCTCATCTCCGCGTACCTGGCCGATGTGGACCGCGCGCTGATCAGCGAAGTGCCCTTCGATGTCGAGAAAGTGGCGAAGTACCTGGTCGAGGATCGCAGGAATAACCCGAGCAACTACGCGGTGCTGGTGATCTCCGAGGGCGCCAGCATGATCGGCGGCCAGGTGATCGAGTATGGCCAGGAAGACGCCTACGGCCACCGCAAACTCGGCGGCATCGGGCAGATCGTTGGCGAGGCGATCAAGCAGATCACCGGCATCGAGATCGTCAACCAGCAACTGGCCTACCTGATGCGCGCCGGCGCGCCCGATTCGCTGGACCGCATGGTGGCCATCTCGTATGGCAACCTGGCCGTGCAACAACTCGAGAAGGGCCACAATGGGGTGATGGTGGCGCTGCAGAACGGCGTCTACACCACCGTGCTGGTAGACACCTGCATCCAGGGCGTCAAGCGCGTGGATGTGCCCGAACTGTACGACACCGAGCAGTACAAGCCGCGCATCACCCACCTGGTCGGCAAACCGATGTTCCTGTACTAGGCAGAGAGGAGAACCGCCATGGCAAAGGTACGGTTGACCCGCGGAAAGTTCCAGGGCATTTCGGCGTGCGCCGATGAGCGCGGGGTCATCGCCGCCGCAGCGATGGACCAGCGCGGCTCGTTGAAGAAGGCCATCGCCAAGGCCCGCGGCGAGGGCGGGCAGGCCACCTTCGAGGATATGGTCGCGTTCAAGACGGCGGTCACCAAGATCCTCACCCGCCACGCGAGCGCCATCCTGATGGACCCCGAATACGGTCTGGAGGCGCTCAAGCACCGCGCGCCGGGCACCGGCGTGTTGATGGCCTATGAAAAGACCGGCTACGACGCCAGCGTCAAGGGCCGCTTGCCCGACTTGCTCTCGGAGTGGAGCGTGCGCCGCATCGTCGAGGCCGGGGCCGACGCGGTGAAGATCCTGCTCTACATCAACCCCTTCGACGACCCTAAGATCAACTCCGTCAAGTACGCCTTCATCGAGCGCATCGGCGCGGAGTGCGCCGCGCTGGACATCCCCTTCTTCCTCGAGCCGCTGGCCTATGATGACGAGGTCGGCGATGAAAAGAGCTTCGCCTTCGCCAAGGTGAAGCCGAAGTACGTCACCGCCTACATGGAGGAGTTCTCCAAGCCGCGCTACGGGGTTGACGTGCTCAAGGTCGAGGTGCCCGTGAATATGAAGTTCGTCTCGGGCACGCGCGCCTTCACCGGCGAAGAGGCCTACACCCGCCAGGAGGCGATGCAATTGTTCCGTGAGGCCGCCGCTGCCGCAAGCAAGCCCTTCATCTACCTGAGCGCCGGCGTGACCGACGAGATCTTCCGCGAGACGCTCGAACTGGCCGCCGAGGCCGGCACGCCCTTCGCCGGCGTGCTCTGCGGCCGCGCCACCTGGCAGGACGGCATCCCCGTCTATGCCCAGGGCGGCGTCGAGGCCCTGGAGGCCTGGTTGAGCGACCGCGGCGTGCAGAATATCGAGGCCCTCAACCAGGTGCTCGCCAGGGGCGCCGTTCCGTGGTGGACGGTCTACGGCGGCAAGGAGAACATTGAGGTGATCGATCTGCCAAGCTGGCAGTATCCGCCCGCTCGTTAGTTGTCAGATGGAGCGCGGGCGGCCCGCTTGCCGGGCCCTGAACGGTCAAGCCGCCCGCGCTCCCAGCACGGTATAGCTCGACCTGGAACGTATTCGCGCTAACAGATCGTTTCAAGCGGTTGGGGCGAACACGTTTGCGCCCCAATCCCCACCGTCCAGGCTATCACGCGTGTGAAAGGAGTTCACCAATATGGGCAAGGTCGCCATCCACGGCTTCGGGCGCATCGGGCGTTCGCTGCTCCGCGTCGCGCTTCAGCAGAACCTCTGGTCGCCGGTCTCGGTTTCGGATATTAAGGACCCCAAGACGCTCGCCGCGCTCTTCGAGGTGGACACCAACTACGGGCGCTGGCATGAGCCGGTGTCGGCTACCGAGTCGGGTATGACCATCGGCGGACGCGAGGTGCTGTTCTTCAACTCGAAGAACGAACTGCCCGACTGGAAGGCCCTCGGCGTGGATCTGGTCATCGACTGCACCGGGCGCGCCACCCGCCGCCCCGGCGCCCAGGCGCACCTCGACCGCGGCGCGAAGCGCGTGCTCATCTCGGCGCCCAGCAAGTCGCGCGAGGACGCCGATGCCTTCTTGCTGCCCGGCATCAATATGGAGAGCTTTGACCCGGACAAGCACCGCATCATCAGTATGGCCTCCTGCACCACCAACGCCCTGGCGCCCGTGGTCAAGGTCGTGCTGGAGAACTTCGGCATCAAGTACGGCCTCTTCTCGACTGTCCACGCCTACACCAACACCCAGTCGCTCACCGATCAGCCCATGGACGACCGGCGCGACTCCTGGGCCGCCACCGAGAACCTCATCCCCTCCTCCTCGGGCGCGGCCAAGGCGCTCGGCTTCATCTGGAGCGGCCTGAAGATCACCGGCAAGGCCTACCGCGTGCCGGTCAGCACCGGCTCGATCGTCGAACTGAACGTGCTCACCGAGAAGCCGGTGACCGTCGAGGCGGTGAACGACGCCTTCCGCAAGGCCGCCAGTGAAGCGCCGCTCAAGGGCATTATGGACGTGTTGGAGGAGGAGTGGGCCTCGTCGCGCATCGTCGGCGATCCGCACTCCTCGATCGTTGACCTGCCCCTCACCCAGATGCAGGGCGATTTGCTCTCCGTCGCCGCCTGGTACGACAACGAGTGGGGCTACGCCAGCCGCCTGGCCGAGACGGCAGCATTCCTGAGCCAGCATTAAGGCAGGCCCCGCGCCCCGCGGGGAAACCTTTTGTTAGCGCGAATCACTGTTGGGTTATGGTCTTTGACCAGCTGGCTAATGGTCTTTGAATACATAATCCGGTATAGGCCGCGCCAGCGGCCTTCGCATCCCCTAGCCGAGGGCTTCAGCCCCGCGGCCAGCCCGGCATACCGGATTAATTTTTCAAAGACCATTAGCCCGCGCAGGCGGTCTATAGCCGAGGGCTTATGGTCTTTGAATACATACTCCGGTATAGGCCGCGCCGGCGGCCTTCGCATCCCCTAGCCGAGGGCTTTAGCCCGACGGATAGACTGGCATAGCGGATGAATTTCTCAAAGACCATCAGCCCCACGGCCAAGCCCGGCATACCGGATGAATTTCTCAAAGACCATAACCCGGGAGCGCAGGCGGGACGCGTGCGCTCCCGGCGCCGTACGGCTTGACCGGAACCCACTCGCGCTACTAATTATCCTGTTCGCATCTGTGAGAGCGTGGGCGGCCCTCCCCCGGCGCGTCCGCGAGAGCAAGCTGCTCTTGCTCCCGGGAGAGGTGCGACCACGCACTATTCATCCCCGAAACAGATCCCCATATCGCGCGCCGTCAGCATGGTGTCACTGTCGAGGGGCACGGTCTTCATACGGCTGGTCGCTACCTCCAGCGGCACATACTTCACCGTCGGCGGATCGAGCGCGACCATGATCCCTGACTGCCCCTCGGCGATGGCCCGCACCGCCGCGGCGCCGAAGCGCAGCGCCAGCAGGCGATCAAAGGTGGTAGGCGAACCGCCACGCAACAGATGGCCAAGCACCACCAGCCGCGTCTCGCGACCGGTTAACTCTTCCAGAGCATGGGCAACTTTTTCGCCGATGCCGCCGAGACGATCGGCCCGTCCCAATTCACGCGACACGACCGAAAAATCACCCCCCATAGGACGGGCGCCTTCGGCGACGACCACGATTGAGAAGTAGCGCCCGGCTTCCTCGCGCTGGCGGATCTTCTCGGCCACCAGTTCCAGGTTGTAGGGAATCTCGGGAATAAGTATCGCGTGGGCCGATCCGGCGATCCCGGCGTGCAGGGCGATCCACCCGGCGTAGCGTCCCATCACCTCCACCACCAGCACCCGCTGGTGCGCGTGCGCCGTGGCCGTAAGGCGGTCCAGACATTCGGTGGCGAAGGCGACGGCCGTGTCGAAGCCGAAGGTTGACACAGTGCCGTCAAGGTCGTTGTCAATCGTCTTGGGCACCCCGATGACCCGCACGCCCTTGCGGGCCAGCGCCGCGGCGATCTCCATCGAGCCGTCGCCGCCGATGGAGATCAGGGCGTCAATGCCATAGGCCGCCAGGCCGTTGACCAGTTCGTCGGTGCGATCCCGCTCATAGACGGTGCCGTCGGGCCGCTGGGTCGGGTAGCGCATAGGATGCCCGCGGTTGGTTGTGCCAATGATCGTGCCGCCCAGACTGGTGATCCCGCGCACACTGTCACGGGTCAGCGGAATGACTCCTCCATGGGGATATTCCTTCGGTGACAGGATCCCCGCGAACCCATCACGAATCCCGTAACACTCCCAGCCCCGATGCAGCGCCGAGAGCACCGCGGCGCGGATAACGGCGTTGAGTCCCGGCGCGTCACCCCCGCCGGTGCTCAACGCAACGCGAAAGGGTGCAGCATGCGAGTGTGCCATCGTTCCTCTCTCCTCTCTCCACTCGGTTCGAGTGTCCATCAGCACGCTGAGCCGGTCCGTGATTGACGGCCAGATCGGGCCATGCCCGGTGGTGGATGGACGCTCACTCCTTCCTGGGTCGGTTGGAGGAGCGTGGGGAAACCAGGTTTCCCCACGCTCCTGCCTCAGGAGGGGCGCGGAGCTGTGCCCTCCGCGCCTCCCGCGAACAGGTGCGCACACGCAGAAGCAGGAAAGCAGCTTTCCCTACGCCCCTGCCTCAGAAAGGGCCAGGAGGGCTGCGTCCCCCGCGTCTCCCGCGAACAGGTGCGCACACGAGAGGGTGGAAACCTGGCTTGCTCCACGCCCCTGCCTCGGGAGGGAGGCCGGGAGGGCGCAGCCCTCCCAGAACGACATCAGCCGCCCATGCGGCTCGCGCCGCACACCGACGGGATGAACATACTTCCTGGGAGGGCGCAGGCCTCCCAAACCCTCCTACCAGGTAGGGGTATGGGGAAACCCGGTTTCCCCACACTCCTGCTCCAGCAGCCGATGTTCACGTTAGATAATCTGGTTATCCAGACAGGCGCTTAACGTGGCTCAGCAATCGTGATCAGGCGATGGGTCATATCAACCGTGGCGCCGTTCACGATCACCTTGTCGCCGATGCACGATACCAGGGTCACCTGCTCCCGACCGGTGGGCAAGATGTACGCAACCTGATCGGGCGTCACCCAGATCTGTTGTGTGACCACATAGCCGTGCCCGGCGCCATCGGCGCCGTACAGCGTGAGCTGTGCGCCGACCGGCACCTCTTTCAGGCGCGCGAAGGGCGCCGGGATGTGCGGGGCGTCGCGAAAGCGCAGCACATGGCCCCAGAGCACCACATTGTCACCCTGACCGGGGGTCGCGCTCAGGTTGTACCAGCCAACATCGTGCTTCGGCACGATTGGCACACGGTTGCGGTCCAATCCGACAGGCACCACCTGCTGATCAAGCCCGATCACCGGGATCACCAGCCGTACCGGGGGTCCTCCATCACGCCGGCCCGCCGGCGCGGGAGTAGCCGTCACTGGCATAGGGGTAGCCGTCGCGGGCGCGCGGGTGGCCCTCACTGGCGCGGGGGTGGCCGTCATCGGCGCGGGGGTAGGCGTCACTGACGCGGGGATGGCCTTCGTTGGCGCAGAGCTTGCGGCGGAGCGTATCGGGGCGGCCAGAGGCAGCGGACCATAACCGGCCAGCAGCGCCAGGAGAACGAGTATGCATAGGCGCATAGACACCTCCGACAGAGGCGTAGGGGAACCTGGTTTCCTCCAACCCTGCAAATAGGAAGCTTCGTCCTCCGGGGAAGCCCATCGTGAACATAGGCTGTTCACGGGAGGGTCTGGGAGGGCGCAACCCTCTCAGGGCGCCGCAACAACCCGTCACTGTCACTATAACACATTCCCGGCACGGCGCCATTGCAACGGGCCGCGCGAGATAGGCTATAATCCAGCCAGCCGTCCATGCGGCTCCGCCGCACACCGACGGGATGAACATCCTTCTTGGGAGGGCTGCGCCCTCCCACGGGTGGGGGATGGGGAAACCCGGTTTCCCCATCCCCCTGCGCAAGGTCTGCGCCCGCACCTTCCCGGGGGCGGGGGCGTGGGGAAACCCGGTTTCCCCACACCCCTCGCCGAGGGCGTATGTTCACGGGAGAAGAGCCGGTTAAAGGGGAAGGAGCCATCGGGTTTTGCCCTACGCTCCTCACCGCCTGAAGGTCCGTCGCCGAGGAAGCCATGAAGCTCAAAGGACGCGTCGCCATAATCACCGGGGCCTCCAGTGGCGTTGGCTACGCCACGGCACGTCTGTTCGCGCGCGAGGGCGCGACCGTTGTCGCGGCGGCCCGCCGCCGTGAACTCCTGGAGCACTTGATTGCCGAGATTGCCTACGAGGGTCATCAGGGTTTGAGCATTCCCGCCGATGTGACCGACTCAGCACAGGTTCAGCATCTCGTGGATCAGACTATTGCCCTGCTTGGACGGATCGATATTCTGATCAACTGTGCCGGCGGGGTGATGAAGATTTCGCCGGTGGAGCAGTTCAGCGATGCCGAGTGGCGGGCGATCATCGACACGAACCTGACCGGGGTCTTTTACGCCACTCGCGCCGTCATTCCGTATATGAAGCGCCAGCACAGCGGCACGATCGTGAACCTCGGCTCGCGCGTGGGCAAAATGGGAATCGCCAATATCAGCCCCTTCAGCGCGGCGAAGTTTGCCCTGGCGGGCCTTTCGCAGTCGCTGGCCCAGGAGTTGCGGCCCTACAATATTTTTGTGACCAATGTGGTCGCCGGTATGATCAATGCCGACCTGGCGCCCCTCAACCCCGATGAGTCGCTGCGCCGGCGCCTGCTCACCACCGAAGATGTGGCCCAGGCCCTGCTCTGGGTCTGCACGCTGCCTCCCAGCCTGCGGGTGGACGAATTGCCGATCATGCCCCGCCACGTGGATCTGTGATTCGCATTGAGCACAGCAAAAATCTAACGTGAACATAGGCTGCTGGAGCAGGGGTGTGGGGAAACCCGGGTTCCCCACGCCCCTGCCCGCGGGAGGGTCTGGCCCTTAAGCAGGGTATGGGGAACCCGGGTTTCCCCATCCTTCCGCCCGCGGGAGGGTTTGGGAGGGCTACGCCCTTGCGCAGGGGGACGGGGAAACCGGGTTTCCCCATCCCCCCAGCCGGTGGGAGGGTTGGGGAGGGCTTTGCCCTCCCAAAAACAACCGCATGTTCCTTGCGGCGTTGTGCGGCGGAGCCGTATGGACGGCTGGAGTCACGAATGGAGATCACCCTCATTGGCGACTATGAAGTAACCTATACCCCCGACGATGAGCCAGCCCTGGTCATCCACCACGTGGTGCGCGGCTACGATGCCGCCGTCCTCGACATGGCAGCCGTGGCGACGCTGCGCGACCTGCTCGCCATCCAGCAGAAGCGCATCCGCGCCCTGGGTCCGTATCGGGCCATCTTTGGGGCCGGCGGCGATATGACGCTCTATACGGCCACCAATCAACGCGCCGTCTACCTCGATGCCGCGCAGACCGCCCGGCTCGCTGCGCTGCTTGGCGTTACGACCGCCCGGGGTTAATGGTACGCTCCCCTGGCCTCCACCTGCACCGTGACGCGCAGGCGCTCCACCTCATGCAGGTCAAAGCGGCCCCCGCCGATGGTCAGCGCATCAGCGGTGCCGCAGGCCACCCCTAGACGCAGGGCCTCGGGCAAGGTCAGGCCGCGGAGCATGCCGGTGGCCAGGCCCGCCAGCAGCGAGTCGCCGCTCCCCACACTGCTCACGATGCGCACCTGGGGCGGGCGCGCCCACCAGACGCCGCTTGTGTCGGCGGCAACGCAGCCCAGGGCGCCCAGGCTGATCGCCGCCAGGCTGACACCGCGCGCGCGGAGTGCCGCCAGCGCCGCCAGCGCCGCCTGAACATCGTTCACCTGACAGCCGAGCGCCGCTCCAGCCTCGTGCCCGTTCACCTTCACCCCCCAGGGCCGCGCGGCCAGCGCCGCCTCCAGCGCCGGCCCGCTGGTATCCACCACGACCCGCAGTCCGCGCGCCGTCAGATCGGAGAGCAACGCGCCCAGGGCCCCCGGCTCGACCCCGCGGGGCAGGCTGCCAGACACCACGGCCAGCGCGGCCCCGGGGGCCGCCGCCAGCACATCTCCGGCAAAGGCCTGCCAGTCGGCGGGGGCAAAGATCGGCCCGGACTCGTTCAGCGCGGTGGCATCGCCGGCCTCGCGGTCAACTACCAGCACGCAGGTGCGCGTCTCCCCGGCCCGATGGCGCGTCCAGCGTCCCATCACCCCCTCGGCGGCGGCCAGATGGGCCACCGCATCGCCGGTCAGCCCGCCCAGGGGCGCGCAGACCAGCGCCGGCTGGCCCAGGGTATGCGCCGCGCGGGCGACGTTCAGGCCCTTGCCCCCCGCCGCGACGATGACCTCGTCGGTGCGGAAAACCCCGCC
>DAOTYR010000325.1:0-3021 GCA_034434655.1 Chloroflexaceae bacterium | reverse complement strand
TGTCTATCTGCCGGACCCCACCCTGAGCCCCCAGCCGGCCGCGCCCGGCCAGACGGCCCCGCCGCCCGGCATACGTCGCGAGGTGGAAATCGGCCTGAGCAACAGCGAATTCGTCGAGATTCTCAGCGGGCTTCAGGTCGGCGATGAAGTGCTCGTGCCGGACGTGGTCAGCACCTTTAATCCGACGGGACCGCCGAATCGCTAAGACATGTGTAGGGTCGTGGAGGTCCAGGCCCTTCGGGTAGGGGATGGGACAACCCCGGTTGCCCCACCCCGCTGCGTGCGGGCGGCCCCCGCCCAGACCCTCCCGCAGGCAGGGGCGTGGGGCAACCCGGTCGCCCCACACCCCTTTCCGAGGGCCTATGTTCACGTTAGCCGCCCATGCGGCTCCGCCGCACACCGACGGGATAAGCATAATTCTTGGGAGGGCTACGCTCTCCCAAACCCTCCCACCGGGTGGGGGGATGGGGAAGCCCGGTTTCCCCATCCCCCTGCGGGGCGGAGGCGTGGGGAAACCCGGTTTCCCCACGCCCCTGGGGCCTATGTTCACGTTAGTGAGAACCATGACAGAACTGATCGTCGTCAAAAACCTGACCAAAGTGTACCGTATGGGCGACGTCGAGGTCCACGCGCTCCGCGGGATCACCCTGAGCATCCGCGAGGGCGAGTTCGTCGCCATCATGGGGCCATCGGGCAGCGGCAAATCCACCCTGATGAACATCATCGGCTGCCTGGATCAACCAACCAGCGGCGAGTACTACCTCGACGGCATCAACGTCGCCGACCTGGACGACAATCAGTTAGCCGAGATCCGCAATCAGAAGATCGGCTTCGTCTTTCAGCAGTACATGCTCCTCCCGCGAACGACGGCCCTGCGCAACGTTGAACTGCCCATGCTCTATGGCAGCAAGGGCGGCAATCGCCACGAGCGGGCGCGGGCGGCCCTGGCCGCGGTAGGCATGCTCGATCGCATGCACCACAAGCCCAACGAACTCTCGGGCGGCCAGCAGCAGCGTGTCGCCATCGCTCGCGCCCTGGTCAACGAGCCGCGCATCATCATGGCCGACGAGCCTACCGGGGCCCTCGACACCCGCACCGGCGAGGAGATCATGGGCATCTTTCAGAAGCTCAATCGCGAACAGGGCATTACGGTGATCATCGTCACCCATGAGCATGACGTCGCCTACCACGCCGAGCGGATCATCAGCGTGCGCGACGGGCTTATCGCCGGTGACGAACCGGTCCGGGAGCGGATCATCGCCGGGGCGCCCGGCGCCGTGGAGAGCGCCCCGGCGGATTGACTCGCGGAGGTTGAGATGTATCTCATCGAGTCCTTCCGCGTCGCCCTGCGCGCGCTGGCAAACAACAAGCTCCGTTCGGCCCTGACGATGCTCGGCATCGTCATTGGCGTCGGCGCGGTCATTGGCATGCTGGCCCTGGGTAATGGCTTCCAGCAATTCCTGAACGACCAGTTCGCCCAGCTCGGCGCGGGCAATTTCTACGTCGCGCCCTTCGTAGACAGCAATCGGGTGGACGCGATCACCGCCGCGCGCCTGAGCGCCAGCGACGCGGAGGCGATCATGGCCCCTGGCCGGGCGCCTGCGGTGGCCCAGGTGGCCATCGAGTTCAGCGGTTCGGCCCAGGCCAGCACCGGCGAGCGCCGCGGCAGTTACAGCGTGCGCGCCGTCAGCCCGACCTGGTTCGAGGTCACCCCGCAGGACCTGGCTGCCGGGCGTCTCTTCACCGCCAGCGAGGACCGCGAGCGCGCCCGGGTGGCGGTGATCGGGAAACTGGTAGCCGAACAACTCTACGGCGACGCGGCAAGCGCGGTTGGCCGGCGCCTGGCCCTCAACGGGGTTGGCTTCGAGGTCATCGGCGTCCTCGCCACTGAACCAGGCTCGGTTTCGGTTGGCGCCGACCCGGCCGAGGCGATCTTCGTTCCCTACACCTCCGGCGTCACCCGGCTCTACCGCAACCAGGTGAACGAGCGGGTCAACGTGTCAATTATGACCGTGCGGGCGCGCAGCGTGGCCGAGATTGACCAGGCCATTCGCCAGGTTACCATGGTTCTGCGCGAGCAGCACCGGCTCACCTACCAGGACAACGATTTTACGATCATCAACCCGGAGCAGATCGCCGCGCAGCTCAACCTGGTGGTGGGGGGCTTCAACACCTTTCTCGGCATCGTCGCGGGCATCTCGCTGCTGGTAGGCGGCATCGGGATCATGAACATTATGCTGGTCAGTGTCACCGAGCGCACGCGCGAGATCGGCCTGCGTAAGGCGGTGGGCGCGAAGCGCCGCGACATCCTGCTCCAGTTCCTGATCGAGGCCCTGACTCTCTGCCTGATCGGCGGCGCAGCAGGGATCCTGCTGGGCTTTGGCCTGTCCCTGCTGGGCACCTTCATTCTGGTCAACCTGTTCCAGGCCGAGGGCGCGGTGGCGCGGGTCTATCTCGGCAACATCGCCCTGGCCACGGGCATTGCCGCCGCCGTCGGGGTGATCTTCGGCTTCTTCCCGGCCTTCCAGGCCTCGCGGCTCAACCCCATCGAGGCCCTGCGGACGGAGTAGGCATCCTTCGGGCGAGGGCCTGGAGAAACCCGGTTGCCCCAGCCGTCCATGCGGTTCCGCCGCACACGAACAGGATGAAAATCAGGTTGTTCCTGAGAGGGCTGCGCCCTCCCACACCCTCCCACCGGGTGGGAGGACGGGAAACCCGGTTTCCCCCTCCCCCTGCGCACGGGCTGCGCCCTCACCTTCCCGCGGGCCGGGGCGTGGGGAAACCCGGTTTCCCCATACCCCTCCGAGGGCGTAGGTTCACGTGCGACGGTCATGCGCATGGCGCACCACGCCGCGATGCACATGCCCTGGGAGCGCGGGCGGGACGCCCGCGCCACGGCGCCGCGGGCACGGCGCCGGCCCCCGCCCGGACCCTCCCCCACTGGGGGCGGGCACCCGGCGCCTCCCCCCAGCGGGGGGAGGCTGGGAGGGGGGCTGCACGCGGCGAACGATGGTCACCTTA
>DAOTYR010000324.1:0-4052 GCA_034434655.1 Chloroflexaceae bacterium | reverse complement strand
TGGGAGGGCGCGGCTCTGACAACCTTGTTTTCACCACGGATGACCCGGATGGATGTGGAGCAGCCAGGGTTCCCCGCACCTATTACAATCGGTAGATCACCTCACCCGCGGCATTGACCAGCACGTAGCCCTTGCGGGTGAGCAGCAGGCGGTGCTCGCCCAGCTGGCCCAGGTTTACCTCGCGGGCGACGAGCGTCTCGCCATCGGCGAGGGTGAGCAGCAGCGGCGGCCCAACCTCAGCCTCCCCGGCGGCGGGCCGCGGCTGGGCGCGGGGCGCCCGCGGGGTCGCGCCGGCGGTCATCGCCGCGCGCAGCGCAACTACCGCCAGGATGATCAGCGCACTGAGGACGCTGGCGGCCGCCGTGGGGCTCACACCGAACAAAAGGACAATAATTGCGGCCAGGGTCATCAGCGCCAGCCCGGCGATCACCAGGTGCTGGCGGCTCGATAGGGTGTGGAGAGCGCTCATGGTCTTCCTCCCGACGGCCGCCGGGGGGCGGTACGCCACCTCTGCGAACGGCGCGTCCCATTCGCGCTTCCAGTGTACCAGCCGGGTGTTATGGGGGCGCTAGCGGAGCATTAATGGAGTGTAAGAGGACGGTAGGCAGGGGAGGGGGGCTATGACGTTATATCTTGCGCGGCGCCTCGTTCCGTCGGGCTGATGGTTTGAGCATTCGCTAAACATCGTCCCCTGCAGAGGGGTGTGGGGAAACGGCATTGCCCCACGCCCCTGCCTGTGGGAGGGTTTGGGCGCAATACCTTTCACATAACAGCCGTCCATGCGGCCGCGCCGCACACCGACAGGATGAAAAAGGTTCTTCTTGGGAGGGCAAAGCCCTCCCAAACCCTCCCAGGGGCCGGGGCCTGGGTGCGCGGGCCTCCGGCCCGCGTCCGCTGAGGGATGGGGAAACCCGGTTTCCCCATTCCCCTGCTCCAGCAGTCTATGTTCACGTTAGCCGTCCATGCGGCTCCCCGCACACCGACGGGGTGAACATACTTCTTGGGAGGGCTACGCCCTCCCAGACCCTCCCGCGGGTGGGGGCATGGGGAAACCCGGTTTCCCCATGCCCCTGCGGGGCGGGGGCGTGGGGAAACCGGGTTTCCCCACACTCCTGCTCCAGCAGCCTATGTTCACGTTAGCGCATGCGGCGCCGCCTCCCCCCTCCCAACCTCCCCCCGCTGGGGGGAGGAGCCGGACTCCCTCCCCCAGTGCCTTCCTGTCCGGCGCTGACTTCACCGGCGCCGCTCAAGCACATAGGCAATGCCCTGTTGCAGCGTTGGCTTGGTGATCATCTCGCGCAGTTCGGCCCCGATGTGGACGAGGGTCTGGGCAATCTCCGGGCTGATGCCGGTGAGCACCACGCGCGCGCCAAGCATACGGGCCGCCTGCGCCGCGCGGATCAGCGCCCCGGCAACCTGCGTATCCACCACCTTGACACCGGTAATGTCGAGGATGGCGGTATGGGCCTGATGATCGGCAATCCCCTGGAGCAACGCCTCCATAATCTGTTGCGCGCGCATGGTGTCAATCACGCCGATGATCGGCATCGCCACCACGCCGTCGGCAATCGGCATGAGCGGCGTGCTCAATTCACGTAGCGTCGCCTGCTGCGCCTCGATGATCTGCTCCTGCATCGCCTGCCGCTCGCGCTCGGCGCGCTTTTGCCTGGTCACGTCGCGCGACAGGATCAGAATATCGCCATCGCTCTGCACCATGCGCGCTTCAAACTCGCGCAACGCATCGTTGATCACCACCTGATATTCATAGGTCTGCATCTCACCGCTGACTTTGAGCGCCTCCATGTTCCTCAGGACCTGTTCGGCCAGATGGGGCGGCAGGACCTCGGTGACCTTGCGGTTGAGGAACACCTCGGGCGGAAGAAGCAGATCGCCGCTGCTGTCCGCTTTGTAGTCCAGAAAGACACCATCGGGGCTGATCACAAACATGAGATCGGGGATGGCGTTGAGCAGCGCGCGGTTGCGCCGTTCGCTGGCGCGCAGGTTCTCCTCGGCTTGCAGTTGTCTGGTAATGTCGCGGTTAATTGATCCATAGCCGATCAAATGCCCCTGGCCGTCGCGCAGCGCCAGCGCCGAGGCTTGCACCGTGACCGGCGCGCCGTCCTTCCGCATGTACCGCACGGTGGCGCGCGGCGTATCACCCCGGGTCACCTGTGCTGCAATGGCGCTGAGCATATCCAGATCATCAGGGTGGGTGATCTCCGGCACCGTCATACCGACCAGATCGGGGTATTCCAGCATCGCGACAAAGGCGGGATTGGCGTATGTCAAAACCAGATTGGTGTCGGCGATGCCGATCCCATCGGGGGCATTTTCCACCAGCAACTTGAAGGTGCGCAGTTCATCTTCCTGCCGCTTCAGTTCGGTGATATCCTCATACATGCCCAGGAGGCCAATGATTTCACCATCCCGGCGCAGGGGCACCTTGCTGGTGCGAAGCCAGATTCTCGAACCATCGGGTCCGATGGATGACTCCTCGGTATTGAGACGGGGACCGTGGGCGAGCACGGCGCGGTCATCAGCCTGATAGGCTGCCGCTTGCTCCTTCCACGGCATATCGAAATCCGTTTTGCCGACGATCTCATCAAGCCCGGAAAGCCCTGCATCCGTAAGCAGGCGCTGGTTCGCTCCCAGGAAGCGCGACTCGCGGTCTTTCCAGAAGACCGCCTGCGGCAGATTATCAATCACCAGTTGCAACATCGCGCGACTCTCGCGCAGTTCGCTGCGCAATTGATGCAGGGCGCCGATGTCATAGGCGATCGACGTGGCGCGCTGCACCGCCCCCTGGTCATCGTAGTGCAGCGTAATTGACCAGAGGGTATGCGCGAACGAGCCGTCGCGATGCGCGGTGCGATTTTCAATCACGCCGCCGCGCTCACCACGCTGCACCCAGTCAACAAAGGTTTGCTGGGCCTGCGCGAGGTCATCTGGATGCACGAATTCGAGTGATACTCTGCCAATGCACTCTTCCGGCGCATACCCGAAAACCCGGCGCGCAGCCGGGTTGACATAGGTGAAGACACCGTTTGCATCCACTTCAGTAATCAGCAGATCGGTGCCTTCGACGATTGAACGGAAGCGGGTCAGCTCGCCTTCGAGGAGCGCTACTCGCTCGCGTAAACGCTCGCACTCAAGCATCAGCGCCGTCGGGTCGGAGGAAGAAGGCATGCTCATTACGGCGTTCCTGTATCTAAGGCATGCTTCAAGCGAGCTTGACCGTTCGCCTCGCTCCCGGACCACGGGGGTGGCCACGGAGGGGCCTGGCCCCTCCACACCTCCCCGTCAAACTGTCAGGCGCAAACCGCAGGTTTTGAAACATGCCTAAGGTAGGTGTTCACTCTTCTCCTGGGAGCGATCTTGCTCTCGTAGACGCGACGAGGGCGGGACGTCCTCGCTCTCAGGAACGTATATTACCTCAGGAGTGTTAACAGGTCGTATCAAGCAGGGGTGGGGGGAAACCCGCTTTCCCGCCATCTCTCCGGTCGGCCCACGTTCACACCAGCCATCCATGCGGCTCGCGCCACACACGGACAGGATGAAAAAAGGTTCTTCCTGGGAGGGCGCAGCCCTCCCAGACCCTCCCGCGGGCGGGGGCATGGGGAAACCCGGTTTCCCCATGCCCCTCTTCGAGAGCCTATGTTCACGTTAGCAGGTCCTGGTACTCGGGGTGGCGGCGAATAAAGGCATCCACGTACCAGCAGAGCGGCACGACCGTGAGACCGGACTCGCGGGCATAGTCGAGGGCCGCGCGCACGAGCTGCGCGGCGATGCCCTGACCCCGCAGCGCCGGCGGCACTTCGGTGTGGGTGAAAAGGATCCGCTGGCCGTCACGCCGATACTCGGCGACCGAGAGCTGGCCCCCGGCCAGGGTCTCGAAGCGTTGCGCCGTCGGGTTGTGGCGCACTTCGATGTGATCGGGATCGATGTGCATAGGCTGTTTGCCCGGTTTCTAACGTGAACATAGGCTGCTGGAGCAGGGGCTGAGGAAACCCGGTTTTCCCACCCCCCTACCCGCTGGGAGGGTTTGGGAGGGC
>DAOTYR010000323.1:0-11058 GCA_034434655.1 Chloroflexaceae bacterium | reverse complement strand
ATTCTACCATTCTCAAAACGCCCCGCGCCGCTGCGCTGCATGCCCTCACGATGGCTCAGTCGCCCGCGCCAGCAACTCGGCGAAGGAGTAGTTGACACTGGTCACGGCGAAGTCCGGCTCGCGCTGGAAGGGCCGCCGCAGGTAGGCCACCCGGTGCGTCCCGTCCGGCTGGAACTCGACCAGGGCCAGGATGTACTGATCGGGCGTGTTGAGCGAGGAGAGGATCTCGTTCCTGGTGACGGTGATCGTCTCGGCGCCGGCGACGCGGCCCTTGACCTCGATGAAGCGCAGGCGGCCGCTGGCCGGATCATGGCTCTCGATGTCGTACCCCAGGCGCTCGCGCTCGCGGTCCACCGGCTCGAAGCCCAGGCGGCGCTCGATCTCCATCACAATCGCGCGGGCGCGCGCGGCGGAGGCCTGGGTCTCGACAGGGTGGGACGCCGGGAGCGGGCGGCCGGTGATCGCGGCGATCAGCCCCGCGGGCGCGACGATCAGCCCGCCCAGGATCACCGGCGGCAGAGCGGCGATCTGCGCCTCCAGGTCGAGTTGCTCCATGCGTTTTTGGAGGCGGGCCTGCAACTCATCGGCGCGCCGGCGCGCCTCCTGCGAGTTGAGGCGCGCGTTGGGCTTGCCGGCCTGCTCTTGCAGCTTCAGCTCCTCGGCGCGATGGTCCCAGTAGTTGATCTCCTTGGTCAGCCGGTCCTTCACCGCGGCGCGGGTCTTCTCGATCAGGCGCAGGCGGGGGCCGCGCACCTCTTCCAGGTGCCCCGGCACGATAGTGGTGATGGCGTGGGCCAGGGCCTGCTGCTCCAGGGTAGGAGAGAGGAACGAGGAAAGAGAAGATAGGATGGCGCTGCGCAGGGCTTCGGTGTGAGCGTGTTCAGTCCCCTCCCCAGCCCCCGACTCCTCCCCCCAGCGGGGGGAGGTTGGGAGGGGGGCATCCCGGCGGGGGGAGGTTGGGAGGGGGGCAAACTCGGCTGCAACCTCTTCCAGCGGCCGGTAGTCCAGATACGGCGCATAGCGCAGGCTGCGGATCGCGCCATCGGCGCTCAGCTCGACATAGAGCATCTGGCGCGAGATCGTCCGGCGCTCGCCATTCGGCAAGCGGCTGGCGTCTTGAATGGCATGCTCGAGCATGAAGAGCGCCCGCGGCTGCGTGCCGGGGTCGCGCTCGTCTACCAGCACCGCGCCGCGGCGCAGCAGGTCGCGATGGCGCTCCAGCAGCAGATCGAGCGTCGCGTCGAGCAGCGGGTGCCCGGGGCAGACGAAGGCGGCCGGCGGCTGGCCGGGCGGCGTGAGCAAACTCTTCTCGAAGGCGATGCGCTCATAGCGCGGCAGCGCCGGCTCGCCGACGCCGATGACGCGGTCGCGGTTGCGAATGGCCGCCGGGACGTGGGTGACCTCATAGCGGCGCGGCTCGCGCTGGCGCAGGGCGACGCCGAGGTGTTTGAAGGCTTCGAGGAAGAACGACTCGATATAGTGCGGCTGGAGCCGGCGGGCCTCGGCGCGTTCCATCTCGGCGCGCACCCGCGCCACCTGGCGCGTGTCCATGGCATCGTGGACCAGCGCCCGCTCCTCGAGCAACTCCTGGAGGCGCCGGCGGTCAACGGCGTCGGCGATGGCCCGCGTGAGCCGGGCGCGCACCTCGGGCCGCTCGCCGTAACGAACGGCGTCGATCAGCAGGTCGCGCAGCGGCCGGCCCTCAAACTGGAGCTTGCCGAGCACATCGAAGACCTGGCCGCCGAGGGCCTGGCGGGCCTGCTCCAGCTTATCGAGCAGCGCGCGGTAGACATCGCCCTCGCGGGTCTCCTCGGCCACCAGGTTCCACAGGTGGCAGACCTCGGTCTGGCCGATGCGGTGGATGCGCCCGAAGCGCTGCTCCAGGCGGTTGGGGTTCCAGGGCAAGTCGTAGTTGACCATCAAATGGGCGCGCTGCAAATTGATGCCCTCGCCGGCGGCGTCGGTGGCGATCAACACCCGCGTCTCCGGGTCGTGGCGGAAGGCCTCCTGGGCCTTGAGCCGCTCCTCGCGACCCATGCCGCCGTGGATGGTGACCACCGCCTCAACCCGGCCGAGCAGCGTGCTGATGCGCCGCGCCAGGTAGTTCAGCGTGTCGCGGTGCTCGGTGAAGATCACCAGCTTCTGGCGCGGCGAGGGGGTGGGAGGGGCGGGCTGGCCGTAGGGGGCGCGCTCCTCGGCCAGGCGGTTGGCGACCGCCGCGGGGGTGAAGATCGCGCCGAGGAGACTGGCCAGTTCGCGCCACTTGCGGTCCTCGCCGCTCTGGCGCACCGCCAGGGCCAGGGCCTCCAGGCGCTTCAGATTGGCGATTTCCAGCTTCAACTCATCAATCGTGCGCGCGGCCGTGGCCTGGTCGAGGATCTCCTCTTCGACCCGGGCCACCTCGTGGTCGGGCGCGTCCTCGAGATCTTCCAGATCTTCCGGGTTAAGATCTACCGCAGAGGACGCGGAGGAGCGCAGAGGATCTGATAGGCTCAAGCCTCCGCGTCCCTCTGCGCCCTCTGCGGTAAAACTCCCACGCTGGAGCAACTCCAGCTCGCGCAGGCGTTGCTCCAGGCGCTCGCGGCGGCGGCGCAGCGACTGGTAGATCGCCTCGGGGGAGGAGGCCAGGCGGCGTTGCAGCACCGTCAGCGCGAAGCCGACCGTCCCGGCGCGCCGGTCGTTCTGCAACGCCTCGGCGCGGTTGAACTCCTCGCGCACATAGTTCGTCACCTCGCGGTAGAGTTGCGCCTCGGCGTCGGAGAGTTTGTAGGGGACGGTGTAGGCGATGCGTTCGGGGAAGAGCGGCGCGCCATCGAACTTCAGCAGCCGCTCCTTGACCATGCGCCGCATCAGGTCGGAGACCTCCACCTGGTGGACGCCATCGCGGAAGCGCCCCTCGAAGCGGTCGCCGTCGAGCAGGGCCAGGAAGAGCTGAAAGTCCTCCTCCTTGCCGTTGTGGGGCGTGGCGGTCAGCAGCAGGAAGTGGCGGGTCAGCCCACTCAGCAGCCGGCCGAGCTGGTAGCGTCTGGTGTACTTGATCTCGCCGCCGAAGAACGTGGCCGCCAGCTTATGGGCCTCATCGCAGACCACCAGGTCCCAGCGGCAGTCGGGCGCCTGCAGCTTCTGCTGGACCGACTCGTCGCGGGCCAGTTTATCGAGCCGGGCGATGACGAGATGGTTCTCGAGGAACCAGTTGCCGGTGCGCGCCGCCTCCAGCTTATCGTTGGTGAGGATCTCGAAGGGCAGGTGGAAGCGCCGGTACAGCTCATCCTGCCACTGCTCGGCCAGGCTGCCGGGGCAGACGATCAGGCAGCGCTGGAGATCGCCGCGGGCGATCAGCTCCTTGATCAGCAGGCCGGCCATAATCGTCTTGCCGGCGCCGGGGTCGTCGGCGAGCAGGAAGCGCAGGGGCTGGCGCGGGAGCATAGTCTCGTAGACGGCGGTGATCTGGTGGGGCAGCGGCTCGACGAGGGAGGTATGCACCGCCAGCAGCGGGTCGAAGAGGTGGGCCAGACGGATGCGGTGGGCCTCGGCGACCAGGCGGAAGAGGCGCCCATCGCCATCGAAACTCCAGGGGCGCCCGGCGACGGCGATGGCCAGGGCCGGCTCATCGTCGCGGTAGAGCAGGCGCGCGCCGGGGCGCCCAGCGGCGTCCTTGTAGGTCAACTCCAGCGCATCGCGGCCGTACCACTGCACGGCGACCACGGTCACCAGGCCATCAGGCAGGATGCCCCGCAGGGACGCGCCGGGCGTGAGTTCTTCGAGACGGGCCATAGGGTCGTCCTCTCAGGAGGGGCCTGGGGGAGCCCGGTTTCCCCGGACCCTCGCCCGGTGGAAGAGCCTCGAAGTCAAGCGCGCCGACGACCGCCTCCTGACCGCGCACCGCGCCGATGGCGAGGTCCTCATAGCCGGTCAGGGCTGCGTCCCGGTGGCGGCGTGGTCAGAGATGACGATTTTCACCTCGGCGATACCCAGCCCGTTAAGCAAGCTGCTGTAGTAGGCCTCGGCTTCCTCTCCAGGGTATTCGAGATGCGCATGCCTGGGCATGTTTCAAAACCTGCGCTTTGCGCTTGACCGTCTGGCGGGGAGGTGTGGAGGGGCCTGGCCCCGTCATGTCACCCCGCAGCCCCTATCCATAGAAAAAGAACAGGACCGGTACGGCTTGCGTATACCTCGCCAGACGTTCCTTCCAGCCCACGCCGAGCTGAAACAGACGAACATGCCACTGATGGGAGGTTCCGTTATCAATCAGCCGCCGATAGCCGCGCTTGACGACCCAACGCCCAAGGCTCACCAACCACAGAGAGGCGATCGCCAGCACGAGCCGCAAGCGCGCGACCCGCGTCGTGTCCGGCAGCCCGCAGCGGTCGAGGTGCAAGCCCCCGCTCTGCCAGTCGCGAAAGACCGTCTCGATCCCCATGCGCCGCGTCCCATAGGCTTTGGTCTGCGCCGTCGCGGGCAGGTTGGTCATGACCGCATGCCGGATCACCTGGCCATCGTCATCCCGCTCCCACCAGGCCAGCAGGTTGACCGGACCAACCTGGTCGTCCTCGCCCACCACCACGTCGGGCAGAGAGCACACCGGACTGGTGCGGTGGCGCCGCCGCCGTCCGGGGGCCGCCGGACCGGGCAGGGGCGGGACGAACGCGCTGAGGGGCCGGCCACTGGCGGCGCCCAGGTGGTCGCCCGCGATCCGCACGTCGCCACGCACCCCCAGCATGCCATCGTAGCCCTGGGCGCGCAACCAGCGAAACAGGGTCCGCGAGCGGAACTCGCTCTCTCCGTGGACGGTGATCCGGACCCGCGGCGGCAGGAGGGCCACGGCCGCCGCGAGCAGCGCTTGCTGGTCCGCCAGCCCGCTGGCGCCGCGATGGGGCAGGGCCTGCCAGACCAGGGGGATCGAGCGGCGGCGAAAGCCGATCCTGACGACGAGGATGGTGTGCTGATTGCGCAGCAGCACGCGGTCGATCATCAGGTGCACGCGTTGGCCGTTCAGCCCGTGGAGGCTGGCCTGGACGAGGGGATGCTAGTGGTCAGTCTGACTCACGCGCGCGTTGTCCAGGAAGCGGCGCACGCGCTGTTCCTTCGCCAGTTCGGTGGTATCGAGCGGCATAGCCCGCGCGATGTTGGCCAGGTGACTACTCATACGTTGGATGACGCCGACCAGGATGTACCCCAGGATGTCGAGGTGGCTCGCCAGGGCGTGCGGGAGGGCCTGGGCCAGGCGGGCGCGGGTGCTAGCATACCGTGGTGAGGTGGGCATGGTGCATTCCTTTGCGCTGATCGGCTGTTGGCACGCTTGATCATACGCATCTGGCGCATCTTGTCCACCTCTGTGTTGTCAAGTGACATCCTTTGACGGCCAGGCCCCTCCACACCCTCCCCCGTGGTCCCGTGTCGAGGCGAACTGTCAAGTGGGTTTGAGACATAGCTTACAGGTTGAACGTAGATCCCATACGAACTTTCTGATCCAGGTCAACTCCAGGGTATTCTAGATGCGCGCGCTTACCGCCATGTTACGGATGGTCGGAGGATGGGGTGATGTCCTGGCGCGCACAGGGTGGCGAGGGCCTGCCATGGCCTATCGCCGCGCTCGACGGGGGCGGCAGCGGCGTCGCGTTGCCACGCCAGGGCATGGCTTCGATAAAGTAGGCCCTCGGGGAGGGAGGTGGGAAAACCGGATTTCCCCACACCCCTGCCCGCGGGAGAGTTTGGGAGGGCGCGGCCCGCACGCAGGGGGCATAGGGAAACCTGGTTTTCCCATCCTCTCACCTGGTGGGAGGGTTGGGGAGAATGCAGCTCTCCCAGAAACAACCTTGCGCGGCGCAGCCGCACAGATGGCTGAATTCGGAGAGAGCGCCGGACGGCGTGGATCGGCCGCGGGGGGTGTTGGACGGCAGCAGTAGGGGATGGCATCGTGCTGCGCGTGGAGACGCCCGGTTTCCCTGTCCCCCGCTCCAGGAGACCATATTTAGCGGATGAATTGCTCAAAGAGCATCAGCCGCGGGCCACGGGATGCGAAGCCCGCCTGCGCGGACGAGAGCCGAGGAATTTCTCAATTTTGCGCCGAACAGCGAACGATACAGTGCCGCGGGCTCAGAGTTTTCAGCCAGGACAACGAGACAGCGCTACTTCGGGCCGAGCAGCGAGCGATACAGAACCTCGGGCTCGGAGTTTTCATCCAGATTGATGCCTAGCTCGTCGTAGAGCACCTGCTTCATAGCAAAGTACTGCTGGATCGCGCGGGCAGGGGAGCCGAGAGCTATGTGGCAGCGCATCACACCAGCGGTCGCGATGCTGTTGGTGGGATCATAGGCGGCAAGTTGCTCAAAGATGTCAAGAGCGTCCTGGTACTTGCCTGCCGTCTCGAGTTGCTCGGCAAGAACGCGTTGTGCATGCCGAAACTGGCGCTCAAGCCTGCCACGTATGCGCATACACCAGGCGGTCTCAACGTCGGGCAGAAAAGGGCCGCTGTAAAGTCTAACCGCCCGCTGCGCCACCTCTAGGGCCGAAGGGCCATCGGTAAACTGGGCCATTTGACGAACGGCCTGCTCGAAATGGTGCACGTCGAGGGAGACATCGAGCAAGAGGGGGTTCAGCATATAGGTTTCACGGTTGATCGTCGTGATGGCCCCTCTGGGGAGCAGCGCCCGGAGCCGGTAGATCATACGACTGAGAGCGTCTAGGCTGTCGGGCACCTCGTCGGTGTCCCACAGCTCGCGATACAGCACTTCGCGTGAGCAGCCCTGAGTGTGGAGCATCAGGTAGGTCAGGAGCTGCCGCAGTCGCCCTGTGCCGACGACCAGGGGGGTGTCTTTGATCGCCAGCTCGCACCTGCCCAGGAAGTGCCCGTGCAAGGTGAAGCGCGATGACGGCGAGGGCGCGATGACTGCGTGCGCGGTCTGCTGCGGCGGCGACACAGCGAGGGCCGGGAGGTGGGGGATCTGCGAACGATCAAGGGTTTCGGCGACGCGGTTCAGGTAGACGAGCAGCGTGGCCCAGCGCTCGAGCTCGGGGTGGTGGGGAAAGGCGGCAATGAGCTCGGGGAGAAAGGTGCGCATGGCGGTCACAACGATCGTGTGGCTGCCGAGGCGCTCAGCGCAGCAGGCGGCCTCGGCAAGGGCGACCCTGGTGGCGGCGAGGTTGGCGGGGTCGGCCCGAAGCTCAAGCCATGCCGCGACAGCCCATGCCCGGCCCTGGTCAACAAGCGCGCCACGGGTCTGGTAAGCGTCGAGGGCGGCGCGCAGGTTGCGCCGCCCAGCCGCGGGGTCGCCGATGCCAATAGCGATCTGGGCGCGGAGCAGCAACAGATCGGGCTCGTGCTGCGGCACAATCGCCGTCGCGTACTGGTCGAGATGGAACCTGGCCTGAGTATAGGCGCGCTGGGCGATCAGCACCCGTGCCTGACCAAGGATCAGGAAGCTACGCATAAAGGCCGTCAACTCATGGCGCATGGCCGTCTGATATATTTGGTAGGCGTCTTGCCACTGACCGAGGTCGGCGAAAAGGTCGCCAAGGGTCGAGAGAGCGGCCGCCATATACCTGGCTGTGCGCGCCTGATGAGCATGGTGAAGCGCCTGGCAGACATCGCGGAAAGCCTCGGCGTGCCTGCCCGCCAGTAGGCGAGTCACGGCCAGACTGTTCCGGGTGAGGGCTAGCCGGCCGAGGTTGCCGACTCGTATCCAGAAACCTTCGAGCTGGCTGCCAATGGTTTCAGCGACGGCGAGGTTGCCGAGTTCGTAGTTGCAGATCATCAGCTCGTGCTGCACCTGAGCGGTTGCAATCTCGTCGCCGCGTGCCGCCTCCACGGCGGCCGCGCGTCCAAGGGTGGCAATGGCCTCGCGGCTGCGGCCGAGACGATGCTGGCTTACGCCGATGATGCGCAAAGCTATTCCGTGCAGCTCGGGCTCAGCGTCTGTGTCCAACACTCGCTGAGCCCGAGCACAGGCCTCAGCATAGCGACCGAGTTCGCAGTCGAGCATCGCCTGCTGAAGTGTGAGCGAAGGCGGGGGCTGCCCGTGGGTTCGCCCGACCGCCACCTCGAGGAGTGCCTGAGCCTCAATGAACTGCCCGAGCTCGGTCGCAACCTCGGCTCGCAGGCGCAGGGCAGGCACATCTAGGATTTCGACTGGGAGCATCGTGAAGACGTTTCGGAGCGTCTCCAGTCGGTCACGCAGGTACAACGACTCGCCAAAGTTGGCGAGTAGCTGGCGAACCCCGGCGTTGTCCCCGAGCTGTAAGTAAAGTTTGAAGGCGCTCGTCCAGCGCTCCTCTGCGATGTAGAACCGGACGAGTCGATCGGTGATCGCAGCAAAGCGTTCGGGAAAATGGGCGCGCAGGCGGTGGCGCAAGAAGTCGCGGAACAGGCTGTGGAAGCGCAGCACGCCGGCCCCGACCTCGCTCAGAAACAGGCGCTGGGCGTGCAACTTTTCCACTTGCGGCCAGATATTGTCGTACTCAAGTGCCCGACAACAGTTTTCTGGCGTCAGCTCCTCAAGCAGCGAGAGCTCGCAGAGCAGTTGCTGCACCGCGGACGGCTGCCGGCTGAAGACCTGCTCGGCCAAGAGGTGGGTGATCAGTGCAATGCTGCGCCCCTGCTGGGCGACCACCGCCGTAATATTGCCCCCGGTGGCCTGGAGGACAAGGAGCAGCCCTGTGACCCAGCCCTCGCTGTAGCTTTCGAGCTGGATGGCCTGCTGGAGATCGCAGGCGATGCCTTCGACCGCGAGCAGAGCCGAGATTTCGTCGGCGTTGAAGCGCAGCAGAGTCTCGTCGATCACCAGGCATTGCCGGCGCACGACAAGCAGTGAGAAATCGACGATGCTCGGGATATGCCGGCTGGCGACCACGCAGTGCACATTGGCGGTTTGCCAGATCAGCGCTTCGACGAGGCGGCGTACCTCGACGGCGCCATCGACCGTATGCCAGTTGTCCAGGAACACAACGAGGGGCTGGTCAAGACTGCCTAGCTCCCGAAGGAGGGCGCGGCTGACTTCAGCAAACGAAGGCCGGCTGTCGCCAGCCAGAAGGCGCTGCACTAACGTTGTGGCGCCAGGAAGTTGCGCGTCGATCGCAAGGGCTAGTTTAGTGAGAAACTCCCACGGCTCGGCGTCTGATGGATCGAGGCTGTACCAACAGACTGGCAGCGAGGTGGTCCGGGCAAAGGTCAGGACAAGGGTCGTCTTGCCATAACCAACTGGTGCAATCAGCGCAATGAGCCGAAGACTGGTGATGCGTTCAAGGAGGCGGAGCAGGCGTGGACGCTCGAGGTAGGGGGTTCTATCATGAGTAGTCTGCACCTTCTGCCGCAGGGTGTTCAGCATAGGCATCTGTCTGCTATCTCTAAACGCACTAGATCAGGCCGCCGATGGCGCGGCGACACCTGATCCATCGGGCCAGTTGCTCAGCTACGGTCGGTGTGGTCTCGGGCGTGACCATCCAGTCGTGGAGATCGTGCAAGCACCCCTTACCGAGTTTGGCTGCGGTGGCCGCCAGGGTTTGGAAGTTATCCCAGGCGTGTGCCCCGTCCCGTGATCGGTGGCCGCAACGGACCGCGCGTGTGCGCACCCGGCGACGGGCAGCCGGTTCCGTATCATGTCATTGGTATCCAGGGGAATATCGGGATGCTGCAGCACTGCCGATCAACGAGGCCCGTTGGTCGGCGGTCGTGCTAATCCGGTCATCCAACGCCGCACATCCGGTCTCCTCTTCCACCAGGGCGTCAAACGTCTCTGTCAACCGCGTGCGTTCTGCTGCCGTAGAAGCCTGCTGATACGCCAGGCCCCATTCGCGGGGCGCACAACGCCCGATGCAAACGGCCCGGGAGTGCGGGCGGTCCGCCCTCGTCACGTCTCCGCTTTTTAGTTCGACTTTATCCATCTGCGCCGCTCACGCGGCGTAGGCGAGGGCGTCGGTCAGGCGAGCGAACCATGCCTTCGGAATTTTGACCATGTCGGCTTCCTCGGGCGACATCCAAGAAATCGTGGCCGGCCAGAGGTGCTGGCGGACAAAGGCCAAGGTGTCGCTGAAGGTTGGTAGCGCCTTGGCATACCAGGCCGCCTGGCGCACCGGCATCTCCCGGCCTTGGAGCAGCTGATGGGCGAACAGACACACCGGCGAGAACAGCCCCAACAGCAGGGGCGTGGTGCGCAGAATCGCCACATCCGACCACTGGCGCTGGTTTCGATGCCCAAGTGCGCGCGCGCTTCCTCGAAGGTCACTTCCAGCTGCCAGCGCGGCACGAACCACTCGACGATCTCGGTTGGCGTAGCCTCGAGGTTGGTGCTCAGCAGCGCCTGGGGCTCGAACTTGCCATCGGGGTCGGTGATGAGCACCCAACGGATGGCGACCGGCGGCAGGCCACTGTGATACCAGACCGCTGTTGCCGATGCCAGCCGCACGGTGCGCGCTGTGCCGGCGTACCAGCGCACCGTGGTGTCCTGCCAGTTCGTCGCGGGGTCGCTGAGCCGGGCCGCCGGGGTGGGCTGACGTGCGCCCATCTTGCGTGGTCGCCCGCGCTGACCGGTCGGCGGCGGGGCTGGGTCGGACAAGGCCGCATCCAGGCGCAGGCGCGTGACCAGGTTGACCGGCTGCGGCCAGCCCTGACCGGCGGCCAACAACTCGAGCGCAGCGGAGGAACTGTCGGCCACGACCACCCGCAAGCGTTCGGGCAGCCACTATTGCGCTTGGGTGATCATCTGGCGCGCCCAATCGGTGAGCTGCTTGTGCGGCGTGCCGCGCTCCTGGTGGGAGCGCTCGGACGGCGCCAGGACGGTCAGAAAGGGCCAGGCCCCCACGCGCTCGGCCCACGGAAGAAGACACCGATACCCTTCTGGGCCACGCCTTGCGTATGGCACGTGGCGTGATTGCCCGCCCGCAGGGGCGGGGGCTGGCGGGGGCTGGCGGAGCTGGCGGCGGCAGCGGGAACGCCGCTGGTGGCAGGCTTGTCGCTGAAAGCGGCCTGGGATCTGGACCGGGACGACCCGGCGGCGCACGACCAGACCCTGGCGCTGGTGCTCGACCGCCTGGACCAGTTCGAGGCGTGGCTGGAGGGTCAGC
>DAOTYR010000322.1:0-3177 GCA_034434655.1 Chloroflexaceae bacterium | reverse complement strand
CCCCCCGCCGGGGGGAGGCGCCGGGTGCCCGCCCCCGGCGGGGGAGGGTCAGGGAAAGGGCGGTCACCATGCCCGCGGAGCCGCGATGCGGGCGGGACGCCCGCGCTCCCAGGTCATGGTCATTGCGGCGTGGTGCGCCATACGCATGACCGTCTCACGTGAACATCGGCTGCTGGAGCAGGGGAATGGGGAAACCCGGTTTCCCCATCCCCCCTGGGTGAGGGCCAGGCCCTCCCAAACCCTCCCGCGGGGGGTGTTTTTACCTCAACACCCGGCATTTCTGCGCTATCATGCTGGTGTGAAAGCACCAATCTTCAGGCGGGGCCTGGCCCGGCGGGCGCCGCTGCTGCTGATCCTGCTGCTGGCTCTGGGCTGGCGCCTGGCCCTCTGGGCGCAGCCGCTGCACGAACCGGCCAACGATGAGGTTGAGTACATTCGTGTGGCCCGCGACTTGCTCGCCGGCCAGGGATGGTCGTTCTACGCGGAATGGCGCTGGCTGCGCGCGCCGCTCTACCCGCTGTTCCTCGCCGGCTCTCTCTGGCTGGCGGGCGGCGATCTGCAGCGCGCCGCGCTGCCGAACATCGCCGCCAGCGTTGCCGTGGTCTACCTGGTGTACCGGCTGGCCGGCGAACTGGCGCCTGCCGCGGGCGAACGGGCGGCGCTCCTGGCGGCCCTGGCCGCGGCCTTGCTCCAGACCAGCGCCACCTTCGCCAGCCTGTACATGAGCGAGACGCTCTTCAGCCTGCTCTTCGGCGGCGCGTTGCTGGCGCTGGCGGTGTGGCGGCGCGGCGGGGGGGCGTGGCGGCTGGCGCTGGCCGGCGCGCTCTGTGGGCTGGCTAGCCTGACCCGTTCGGCGGCGCTGGTGTTTCTACCGGCGCTGATGCTGTGGGTCGCCGGCGTCGCCACCTCGCGCAGGGGTTGGCCGTGGCCGCGCGGCGCGCTGGCGGCCCTGCTGCCGGCAGTCTGCGCCGCGCTGGTGATTGCCCCATGGACGCTCCGCAACTGCCGGGCGTATTCGGCCTGCGTGCTGGTCGAGACGGGCCTTGCCTACAACCTGTGGGCCTTCTACGAGCCGCGCGAGGACCTGGGCACGATCAACCGCATCCTCGAAGCCATCCCCGACCCCGTGGCGCGGGCCGGCGAGGCCACCCGGCGCGGGCTGGCGCGATTGCGCGAGGACCCCTCGATTGTCCTGCGGAAGCTCCCGGTGGAGTGGAGCCGCCTCTGGGCGGTGAAAATCATTCAGGACCGCTTTCTGCTGCCCAGTTACTACGCCGACCCGCCGCCGGCGGTGTTCCTGGCGGGGTTGCTCCTCGACGACCTGCTCTACCTGCTGGCGCTGCTCCTGGCCGGCGTCGGTCTGGCGCATGGGCTGGCCCGGCGCGATGGGTTGGCCATCCTGCTGGCCCTGTGGATGGCGCTGTGCATCGCCGTGACGCTGCTGACGCATGCCGAGGGGCGTTACCGGCACTTTCTGTTCATCGCCCTGCTGCCGCTGGCAGGCATCGGCGCCGATGCGCTGCTACGCGGGTACGTGTTCACACCTGGGGTAACTCACGTGCCTGGGAGCGCGGGCGTCCCGCCCGCGTGGCGTCTATGGGGGCAAGATGCCCGCGCTCCCAGGAGAAATGTCAACACGTACCTGCGCGGGGCGTGGCCGCGCCCCCTGGCCGGCCTGGCGGTGGCGGCGCCCCTGGCGCTGGCGCTTCTGCCGTTGCTCTGCTACTACCCCTGGGCGTGGGCGCTGGAGGGAACGGCGCGCAGCCTCTACCGCTGGGCCGGCGACGGGTTGGCGGCGGCGGGCCGGCTTGACGCCGCGGAGCGCGCCTACCTGGCGGCCCTGGCGGCCAACGAAACCCCAGATGGCTGGCTGGTCCTCGGCGACCTGCGCCGGCGCCGGGGCGACCTGGAAGGGGCCGGCGCGGCCTACGACCTGGCGTTTGCCCTGGCCGGCCCCTATCCCGCCGCCAGCGCCCGTCGCGGCGACTTGCTGCGCGAGCAGGGGCGCGATGACGAGGCCCGCAGGGCCTTCGAGGGGCGCTACCTCGATCCGGGCCGGCTCACCGACTGGAGCTACCGCTTCCTCCGCCCCCGCCCCGCCATGGCGATCGACGTCGGTAACGGGCTGGACTTCGGCTACGTGGGCCAGGTCCACCCGGCGGAACATGCCCATCAGGCTACTGGCCGCTGGACCGGCGGCGACGGGCGGCTGCGCCTGGGCGACGGAGCGTCTGTGCCGGGCATCCTGACCCTGCGGGCCATCGCGCCCTGGCCCGATGGCAAGGCGGTGCCGCTGCGGATTTGCGCCCGGGAGGGGTGCGCCCTCGCGACGCTGGAACGGCGGTGGCGCACGGTGCGGGTGCTGCTCCCCGCAGCGGGCAACGAGATCGCCCTGCGCAGCCCGACCTTCACCGCTCCTGATGGCCGCGACCTCGGCGTGTTCCTCGACCGGGCGGAAGTGCGGCCCATCCCCCGCCACGCCCGTAGGGGTCTGGGAGGGCGCAGCCCTCGCGCAGGGGCAGGGGGAAACCTGGTTTCCCCACCCCCCTCGCCGAGGGCGTATGTTCACATGAGTACGGTCATGCGCATGGCGCACCCCGCCCGATGCACACGGCCCGGGAGCGCGGGCGGGACGCCCGCGCCACGGCTCCGCGGGCACGGTGCCCGCGCTTCCGGCCCAGGTTCACCTCAGCGCATGCGGCGCCGCAGCCCCCCTCCCAGCCTCCCCCCGCTGGGGGGAGGAGCCGGACTCCCGCCCCCAGCGGGGGCGGGCTGGGGAGGGGCAGCACGCTGCGAATGGTGTTCACCTCAGCCGTCCGTGCGGCTCCGCCGCACAACGACAGGATGAACATAGGTTCTTCTTGGGAGGGCGTAGCCCTCCCAAACCCTCCCAGGGGCCGGGGCCTGGGTGCGCGGGCCGGAGGCCCGCGTCCGCTGAGGGATGGGGAAACCCGGTTTCCCCACGCCCCTCTTCGAGAGCCTATGTTCACGTTAGCGCATGCGGCGCCGCAGCCCCCCTTCCAGCTTCCCTACGCTGGGGGCGGGCACCCGGCTCCTCCCCCCAGCGGGGGGAGGCTGGGAGGGGGGCAGAACCCTGCGAACGATGTTCACCTCAAGGATGGAGGTAATCCGGACGATGACCTTTCAAGACATGGTGCGCACGGCCCTGGAGAACCT
>DAOTYR010000321.1:0-8493 GCA_034434655.1 Chloroflexaceae bacterium | reverse complement strand
GGCCCGAGCCGCACGCACGGCTGGTTCGGAACGCCCGCCGACGCAAAAACATGGTACGATGGGTGCGGTTGCACCTGTGACCATTCAACAGCTCCAGGATCACGCGCATGCCTCGAGTGTTATTGCTTCACGCCTCTGTCGGCACCGGGCACAAGCGGGCCGCCGAGGCGTTGGCCGCCGCTTTTACCCGTCGCCAACCCGGTGAGGTGCGGGTGGAAGACGTGCTCGACCACACCCCACGACTCTTTCGTGTCGCCTATGCCCGCTCGTATCTGGAACTGACCGACCGCGCGCCCCTCGTCTGGGGCTATTTTTACACCCAGAGCAACGTTGACCCCAATCTGGCCGAGTTTACCAATAACTTGCGCCGGATCGTCGAGAGCATCGGCACCACCGGGCTGAAGGATCTGCTGCGGGCCTTTCTCCCCCAGGTGATCATCTGCACGCACTTTTTACCCATGGAACTGCTGGTGCGCTACCGGCGCAGCGCCCAACTGACCCAGCCGATCTACTGCGTCATTACCGACTACGCCGCCCATACCTTCTGGACCTATACCGAGATTGATGGCTATTTTGTCGGCGACACGCAGACCCGCGACCAGTTGATCGCCCGCGGGGTAAGCGCCAGGCAGATCTGCGTCAGCGGCATTCCGGTGGACCCGCAGATCGCCGAACCAAAGGACCCGGTCGAGACCCGCACCCGCTACGGACTGCCGACCGAAGGGCGCATCATCACCCTCTTCGGCGGCGGCGTGAACGAGGAGCACGTGCGGGTGATCGTGCAGGGCCTCAAGCGCAGCGGGGTCGAGGCGACGCTGATCGTGGTAGCGGGGCGCAATCCAACCCTGGTGGAGTACCTCGCCGACGAGCGTTCCACGCCCCGTTTGAACCTCCGGCTGTACGGGTATGTCCATTTTGTTGATGACCTGATCGTCGCCAGCGATCTGGTGATCACCAAAGCCGGCGGGCTGATCGTGAGCGAGGTGCTGGCGCGCGGGGTGCCGCTGGTGGTGATTGACCCCATACCGGGGCACGAGGAGTGGAACGCCGACTACGTCGTCCGCTCATGCGCGGGGGTGCAGTTGCGGATGGCCGAGTCGGTGCCGGCGACGGTGGAACGCTTGCTCGACCGTCCTCAGTTGCTGTCCGAGATGCGCGAGAATGCCCGCTGTGTCGCCCGGCCCCGCGCCGCCGCGGTGATTGCCGAAAAAGTGATCAGCGATTTCAACGAACATCGCTACCATTGAATGACAGGAGCTACGCGGTCGCCTTCCGGCGGGGAGGGGTGGAGGGTCGCAGGACCTCCACCAACCGGTTGTTTCCCGTCCGCGGCGGGAAGACCGTGGGCGCATGCAGGTCGCGCCGGGTCGTGGGCGCCGGGTTGTTTCCCGTCCGCGGCGGGAAGACCGTGGGGGTTGCGCCAGGCGGCCTGGCCGCCGCGGGCGGGAACAGGGATATGTGGGGAGGCTTCGCCTCCCCGCACCCCTCCACCGCGTATGTCCTGTGAATGAGGAAGGCCTATGAATGGGTCGGTAGATGTGCTCTTTGCGATCTCGGACACCGGCGGCGGCCATCGCAGCGCCGCGGTCGCCATCAGCGCCGCGCTGGACGAAGTCAGCAACCACGCACTCTCCTGGTCAATTGACGATATTCTGCGCCTCACCGACTTTCCCGGTGTGCGCGGCGCGCCCGAGCACTACGAGCGGCTCTCGACACGCTGGCTGCGCCTGTACGATCTGACCTTTCAACTCACCAACACCACCCGCGCAGTGGATGTGCTCTCGCGCCTGGTCTTTTTGACCGCCCGCCGCAACCTGGTGCGCCTCTTGCTGGAGCGCCGGCCCCGGCTGGTGGTCTCGACCCATCCGCTGGTGCACCGGCTGGTAGTGGCGGCGCGGCAGACGCGCCGGCTGCCCTTCCGCGTGGTCACCGTCGTTACCGACCTGGTGAGCCTGCACGCCTCGTGGACGTACCCCGGCGTGGACCTGGCGCTGGTGCCGACCGACGAAGCCTACCGGATCATGTACCGGCGCGGGATGCGACCCTCGAAGCTGCGCCGCACGGGGTTCCCCGTCCACCCGAAATTCGCCAATTACACCATGTCATGCGCCGAGACCCGCCGGCAGTTGGGGCTCGACGAGCGGTTCACGATTCTGCTGACCGCCGGCGGAGTTGGCTCCGGGCGTCTGGGAGAACTGGTCGTGGAACTGGAACGCGCCTTTCCCGAGAAGCAACTCCTGGTGGTGACAGGCAAGAATCGCGCCGTGTACGATGAACTGCGGCGCCGCCACGGTTCACCGCACAGCCGCATCTATGGGTTCGTGGACAACATGGAAGCGTTGATGGCGGCGAGCGACCTGGTCGTGACCAAGGCCGGCCCGGGGACGTTGATGGAGGCCCTGGTGATGCGCAAGCCGGTCATTGTCACCGAGGCGGTGGGGATGCAGGAGCGGGGCAACATTGACTTCGTGCTCAACTACGAACTGGGCCTCTTCTGCCCGACCAATGAGCGCATCGTGGGTGCGGTGCGCGAGTTGGAGGCGCCGCAACGCTACGCCGACACGCTGCGCCGCCTGGAGGGCGCCGTGCCGCGAGACGGCGCCAGACAGATCGCGCAGATCCTGATGGAACAACTCTCGCTGGTGAATGAACGGGCCAGCGCCGCGCCGCGCCGCCCGCGCCTCCTGCCATTGCGACCCTGGAGGCGGCAGTTGCAACGCAGGCGCCGGACGCGGTGATGCCAGGTGGGGAGGGTGAAGCGAGCACAGGGCGCCGGGTACCTGTTCACACCTGGGGCAACCCACGCGCCGGCGGGCGAGAGCGTTTCGCCTCCGTCGCTTCTCCGCGGGCAAGATGGTCTTTGAGCAATTCATCCGGTATACCGGACTGGCCGTGGGGCTGAAGCCCTCGGCTACGGAATGCGAAGCCCGCCTGCGCGGGCGAGAGCGGAGTATGTATTCAAAGACCATAAGCCCTCGGCTATGGGATGCGAAGCCCGCCTGCGCGGGCGAGAGCGGAGTATGTATTCAAAGACCATGATGCCCGCGCTTCCAGGAGAACTATGAACACTTACGGCGCCGGATGCGCCGATCGGGCGTCCGGCGCGATGGGCAGGCGTCAGCGCGCCGTCTGGTGGGCCACGTCGCCGACAGGCGGCGGGACGGCGGCGTAGGGGACGGCGCGGACGATCACGCGCTGGGTGTACTTCTGGGGGCCGGTGAGCGGCCAGCACGTCACCAGGGTGACCACCTCGTAGTCGGTCGGGGCGATCAGGCGCGCATTTTCGGCCCGTTGCTCAGGCGACACGCCTTCTTCGTCCACCACCAGCCGTTCCTTGACCGTGTAGAGAAACTGCCGCCCCTCGCTGTAGAGCACCACCGGCTCGCCGGGCCGCACGTAGAACAGGTCGCGGAACACCTTGCCGAAGCCGCCGACATGGCCGGCCAGCACGATGTTGCCCCCTTCGCCGGGGTTGGCCGAACCGCGGTGTTGCCCGACGGCATATTCGGCCACCTGCCACACCGCCACCGGCTGGCCGTTCTGCTCCACGACCTCCCACCCGACCTCGATCACCTTCGAGTCAACCTTGATGCTGGGAATGACGATGCGCTCGACCAGGGCCGGATGAACCTCCGGGGCGGTGACCCCCGTCTGCACCTCGCTCTGACCGGCAAGCGCGGGCGCTTCGAAGGCGGGCAGGGCCGCGGGCGCCGTGGACGGCAGCGCCACGGGGGCGCGGACGCTGAGGTCGGCCTGCCCGGCGCCGCCACCCATCAGGACCTGGGGCGCGGCAATGTCACTATCGCCCCGAGCGGCCATCCGGTGGTAGGCGATCTCGGAGTACACGCCGCCGACATAGAGCAAAAGATAGAGCCCCGCAATCGCCAGCAGATTGCCTAGCGTCCAGTACAACCGGCGCCGGCGGGTCGTCCGGTTGACGGTAACAATGACATCGCCAGTTCTGGATGGTGTGACCATACACACAGGTTCGGGCAAGGGCAGGTTCGGATTCCACTGCTTTGAGTATACCATCGGATTGTGACGAGCGTGGGATCGCCCGCAGGATTGCCCGGGGCCGATGCGAGGCCCGCCGGCGGCGGGGTCTGCGACGGCTCCAGGACCTGAGGTGACCATCGTTCGCAGGGTTCAGCCCCCCTCCCAGCCTCCCCCCGCTGGGGGGAGGAGCCGGGTGCCCGCCCCCAGTGGGGGAGGGGTCCGGGAGGGGGCCGGCGCCGTGCCCGCGGAGCCGTGGTGCGGGCGGGACGCCCGCGCTCCCAGGTCATGTGCATCGCGGTGTTGTGCGCCATCCGCATGACCGTCTCTCGTGACCATGGGCGAACCTGGTTCCCCCATCCCCCCGCCCGCGGGAGGGTTTGGGAGGGCACAGCCCTCAAGCAGGGGTGTGGGGCAACCGGGTTTCCCCACGCCCCTGCCCGTGGGAGGGCCTCGCCCTCAAGCAGGGGGATAGGGGAAACCTGGTTTCCCCATCCCCCCACCCGGTGGGAGGGTTTGGGAGGGCACAGCCCTCCCAGGAAGAACCTATGTTCATCCTGTTCGTGTCCGGCGCAGCCGCATGGAGGGCTGGTGCGAAGGCCACTTGCGTGGCCTGTCGATCCCGCCCAGGCGGGCTTCGCATCGGCTCGCCCGCGGCTTCAGTCGCCGGGCGGACGACGTTGACGTAGCCCTGCCTCGCTTCCGCGTGGATTGAGTTTGCGCGATGCTGATGGTATAATCAGCAAAACTACGCCGCGAGGCAGGCAGACTCGGAGGGGCGTGACGCAACGTTTCGCGCGCTTCCCCACGCCCGGCGGCTGATAGTTAACGTGACCATGGGGGAACCAGGTTCCCCCATACCCCCGCCCCCGGGAGGGTTTGGGAGGGCTTTGCCCTTGCGCAGGGGGATGGGCAAACCCGGTTTCCCCATCCCCCTACCCGGTGGGAGGGTTTTGGAGGGCTTTGCCCTCCCAGGAAGAACCTTGTCCGGAGGAACGCGGCATGCACGCTGTGCCCGCTCCCAAACTTGTCATCAAGCGCCAGGGCGGTCAGTTCCGCGAGCTGGAGTGGACCACCGATGTGATCACCATCGGGCGCGACGGGTCCAACGATGTCATTATTGACCACCCGCTGGCCTCCCGGCGCCACGCCCGGCTCGAACGCACCGAGGATGGCTTCGCCGTGCGTGATCTCGAGAGCACCAACGGCACCTTTGTGAACCAGGAGCGCATCGCGGGGCTGTGCCTGCTCCACAATCAGGACCAGATCATCATCGCCGATACGATCATTGTGTTTCACGATCCCGAAGCCACGGTCAAGGGCGCCTTGCCGCCCGAGGTGCTGCGCGCCGCGCGTGAAGAGTTGCGCGTGGATAGCCGCGCCAAGGAAGTCTATATCAAAGGGCAGTTGCTCAGGCCGCCCCTGACGGTCAAGGAGTTTCAACTGTTGGAGTTGCTCTACGAGCGCCGGGGGCAGGTGGTGAGCAAAGATGAGATCGCCCGCCAGGTGTGGGACTACGAGGTGTTTGACTATAACGCCATTGACGCGCTGGTCTACCGCCTGCGCCAGCGCATCGAGCCGGATCACAGCAATCCGCGCTACCTGATCACCCAGCGGGGCTTTGGGTACAAACTGGTGACCACGCCGGAAAGCTGATCCCGCCAGTTCGGCGCCGGTCGTGGCTGCTCGGGCATGGTTCAAATCCACGGCGCTCCAGTTCTCCGGACCGGTTCTGGGGAGGTGTGGAGCAACGGTCAGGTTCATAAGCTGACCACCCCCTTTCTCCAGCCTTCCCCCGCCGGGAGCGAGCGCGCGGCTCCTCCCCCCCCAGCGGAGGGAGGTTGGGAGGGGGGCTGAAGCGTCGCGTTCGCTTATCTAACGTGAACATAGGCTCTCGAAGAGGGGCATGGGGAAACCGGGTTTCCCCACGCCCCCGCCCCGCAGGGGCATGGGGAAACCGGGTTTCCCCATGCCTCCACCCGCGGGAGGGTCTGGGACGGCTGCGCCCTCCCAGGAACAACCGTATGTTCATCACGGCGTTGTGCGGCGGAGCCGCATGGACGGCTGAAAGGTATTGAGGCGAGAACGTCCAATCCTGAACCATACCCTACGGCGAGGACGCGCCTTCCTCGCGCTCCTCCCGCTCGAACCGTTCGGAAGCAAGGTGTCAGTTCACGATCCTACAGGCGCCGAGTCATGACCAGCATCTCTCTCAGCGCTCCCCGGCGGCTGCGCGGCGTTGTGCGCGTTCCGGGCGATAAGTCGATCTCTCACCGCGCGGTGATCTTGAATGCTGTCGCCGGGGGGCCGGCTCGCATCACCAATTTCCTCCCCGGCGCCGATTGTCTCTCCACCATCGCCTGCGTGCGCGCCCTGGGGGTTGCGGTGGAGCGCGAGGGCGCCGAGGTGCAGGTGCATGGGGCTGGCCTGCGCGGGCTGCGTGAACCCGCCGATGTGCTTGACTGCGGCAATTCCGGCACGACCCTGCGCCTGCTCGCCGGCCTGCTTGCCGGCGCCCCCCTCTTCGCCGTGCTGACCGGCGATGCCTCGCTGCGCTCCCGGCCCCAGCGCCGCATCGTGGCCCCGCTGCGGGCCCTGGGCGCATGGCTCGATGGGCGCGATCACGGCGATCACGCCCCCCTCGCCGTGCGCGGCGCGCGCCTGCAGGGCGGCCAGTATGCCCTGCCCGTCGCCTCGGCCCAGGTCAAGTCGGCCCTGCTCCTCGCCGCCCTCGCCGGTGAAGGGCCGTTGACCCTCACCGGCCAGATCGCCAGCCGCGACCATACCGAGCGCATGCTGCAGGCCATGGGGGTGGACCTCCAGGTAAGCGCCGGGCAGATCATCCTGCGCCCGCCAACCGATCCCCTCCTGCCCTATCCGCTCTCGCTGCGCGTGCCGGGCGATCCCTCCTCCGCGGCCTTCTGGTGGGTCGCCGCCGCGATCCATCCCGACGCCGAACTGACGACGGTCGGCGTCTGTCTCAATCCCACCCGCACCGGGGCGCTCGATGTGCTGCGGGCCATGGGCGCGGCGGTCGAGGTTACCGATGAACGCCTCGAGGGGAGCGAGCCGGTGGGCAATGTCACCGTGCGCTCCTCGGCCTTGCGCGGCGTCACCATTGGCGGGGATCTCATCCCCCGCCTGATTGATGAGATCCCCGTCCTGGCCGTCGCCGCCGCCTGCGCCGCAGGCGATACGCTCATCCGCGATGCGCAGGAACTGCGCGCCAAAGAGACCGACCGCATCGCCACCGTCGCCGCGGGCCTCGCCGCTATGGGGGTCGCCGTCGAGCCAACCGCCGATGGCATGGGCATCGTGGGGCGCGGCGGTCCCACCCTCGTCGGGGCCGAGGTGCACAGCCACGGCGACCACCGGCTCGCCATGGCCTGGGCCATCGCCGCCCTCGTCGCTTCCGGCACAACGCGCATCCACGATCCCGAAGCGGTCGCCGTCAGCTATCCGGGGTTCTGGGAGACGCTCGCGGAGGTGCAATGAGCGCACACTACACCTTTACCGTCGAAGTCTATACTGACGCACTGGTGATCACCGGGAGCTACGATCTGCCCCTCTACCGCCGGGTGAGCGACGCGCTCAACAGCGGCTTGCACCGCTTCATTACCCTGCGTGACGCCAGTGTGGCCCCCCTCTGGCGGCCCCAGCAGGCCCAGCGCGTCCCGCAGATCCTGGTAGATTGGAGCGGCGCCCTGCTCGTCGCGACCATCGCCGAGCCGCCGCCGCCGCCTGATTTCCACGTTCCCGCCCCGCCGCGCGATACCCAGCCGATGATGTTCTTCACCTCGCTGTTCGCCCTGCGCGCGGATTTTTTCAAACGCACCGATATGGAACTGATCGTCATGCTCAGCGAAATGACCGATGAGTTCGTGCCCCTCAGCAGTGTGACGATCTACCCCCTGCAGGGCGGCTCACCCTTTGGCCGCGACTTCGTCTGTCTCAGCCGGCGCCAGGTGCAGGCGCTCTACGCCATCGGCGCGGAGATCGCCCATGCCCCTCTGCCCGCGCCGAACCCCGAGGCGTTCGCGCCGCCCGCCACGCCAATCTCCCCTCCTCCTCCCGAAACCGAGCCTCCTCCCGTGGCCGTCGAAACCGGCGCCCCGGCGCCCGATGCCGATCGCGCTTGATGCTGGAAGACCTGGTGCATGCCTGCGTTACCGTTGCGGCGCGGGGACACTCCCCCTCCCCGCAAGATCCTGCTGGGAAACGTTCCACATAGGCCGTTCACGGGAGAGGTGTGGGCGGGCGCGGCCCGCACGCAGGGGGATGGGGAAACCGGGTTTCCCCATCCCCCACCCGGTGGGAGGGTTTGGGAGGGCAAAGCCCGCCCGGGAACGATCTTTTTTCGTCACGTTAGCGCGCGGCGTAGCCGCATGGACGGCCGAAGCGCCCGTTCAGGCAATCTTCATCCGCGTCCGGTATGATGAGCGAGGCTCGCCCGCATGGCCGTCGTTTGTTCCAAGGAGCGTTTCCCATGAAAATCCTCGT
>DAOTYR010000320.1:0-36417 GCA_034434655.1 Chloroflexaceae bacterium | reverse complement strand
AGCCGTCCATGCGGCTTGCGCCGCACCCCGACGGGATGAACATACTTCTTGGGAGGGCGCAGCCCTCCCAAACCCTCCCGCGGGCGGGGGTATGGGGGAACCTGGTTCCCCCATGTTCACGTCAGGGCGGCGAAGAGCGTGTCATAGTGGGGCGCCAGGCGGCCCCAGTCGTAGGGCGCGGCGATGGCCCGCCACATGGCGCGGTCGGGCCGTTGGCGCGCCTGGCAATGGGTCAGGAGCAGGTTCACCATGCCGTCGTGGTCTTCATAGAGGCAGGTGGCATGCACCGAGGATGGGAGCAGGTCGGGGTAGTTCAGGCGCCGGGGTAACACCGGAGCGCAGCCGCAGTAGAGGGCCTCGACGATCGCGATGCCGAAATACTCCTGGATGGCGGCGCTGACCACCACATCGGCGCGGCGCAGCAGGGCGGCGTAGGCCCCCCGCGAGGGGGCGTAGCCCCAGTGAACGATGCGCTGGCGCCAGCGTTCGCGGGCGGCGGCGAAGGCGGGGGCGCGCGGGTCGATGTGCTCGCCGGCCACGATCAGGCGAAAGTCGGCCCCGCGCGTCTCCAGCGCCTCCAGCGCGGCGAAGAAGGCCCCGGGCTGTTTGTCGTACTCCCAGCGCGAGTTCCAGAGGATGGTCAGCGGCCCGTCCTCGGCGGGCGCCTGATCCTCCGCCGCAGCGTCCAGGGCGGCCAGGTCGATCCCCGGCGGCAGCACGTGGCTCTTCGCGGCGATGGCTTCGACGTTCTCCAGTTCCTGGTGATCGTGGTAGCGGCTCAGCAGGGCGCCCAGGGCGCCAAGAAAATCGCGCCGGTGAAAGTCGGAGTTGAAGATCACCGCGTCGGCGACGAGCGCCGAGGTGTAGTTGATCCAGGCCAGGCCCAGGTCGCGCTGGCGCGAGGGCGGCAGGGGATAGGTCAGTTGATTCTCATGAAAGTACACCGCCGCCGGCGCGCCGCCCAGGCAATCGGCCGTCAGGGCGCGAAAGGTGGCCAGGTCGAGCATGTCGCTGGCGACGATCAGGTCGGGGCGTTCGCCCAGGGCGCGGGCCATGCGCGCCAGGGTGACGGCCCCGCCGCGCATGCGCCAGCGCCAGCCGCCTGCCTGCGAGAGGGTCAACAATGTCACTTGATGCGCGGCGCGCGCCGCGTAGCCCGCCGCGACCGCGGCATGCGAGCCGCCATGAAAGGGGTCGATCCACAGGATGCGCATGGCGCCACCGGTTGTGATGCTTCACCCGTTGGCGGGGCTACCCGCCGGGGCAGCGACCGCGGGCCTCCTGTCAGTTCCCATGCGGCTGCGCCGCACACCAACGGGATACCACTAAGAGTTGTTCCTGGAAGGGCGACACCCTCCCAGACCCTCCCGCGGGCGGGGGCCGGGGAAACCAGGTTTCCCAGACCCCTGCTTGAGGGCAACGCCCTGCCGAACCCTCCCGCGGGCAGGGATGTGGGGAAACCGGGTTTCCCCACATCCTGCTCCGAGGGGCTACATTCACGAGGAACCCGGCATAACTTGCTATTCCTGACGGGTGATTGTACCATTTCCCTATCCACTTGCCCGTGGAAGGGCAGGTCGGTGCAATGCAACCCCGAGCGGGCGGCCAGACCGCCCCGACCCCACCGCGAGCGGCGGACCTCGCCCGGTACCGCGTGGAGCGCGCCGCGTCGCGAAACCGTGTCCTGCAAGCAAAGGAGAACCGTCAATGACGACCGTGTCCCAGTCTTACCAGCACCTGCTGATCGAGCTTGACGACCGGCTGGCGTTCATCACGATGAACCGGCCCGCGAAGCGCAACGCGCTCTCGTTGGAACACATGGAGGAACTGATCGACGCCTTCCGTACCGTGGGCCGGCGCGGCGACATCGGCGTGGTGGTGCTGCGCGGCGCGGGACCGGCGTTCTGCGCGGGCCACGACTTGAGCGAGATGAGCGGGCGCAGCGCCGAGTTTTACCGCCAGCTCTTCGATGTCTGCACGGTGTTGATGGAGACGATACAGGCCATTCCCCAGCCGGTGATCGCCCAGGTGCACGGGATCGCTACGGCCGCGGGGTGCCAGCTCGCGGCCACCTGTGACCTGGTGGTAGCGGCCGAGGATGCCCGGTTCGCCACCCCCGGGGTGAAGATCGGGCTGTTCTGTTCGACGCCGATGGTGGCGCTGAGCCGCGCCGTGCCGGCGAAGAAGGCGATGGAGATGCTCCTGACGGGCGAGCCGATTTCGGCATCGGAGGCCCGCGAGTTCGGGCTGGTGAACCAGGTGGTTCCGCCCGCCGAACTGGAGAGCGCGACCCGCGCCCTCGCCGGGAAGATCGCCGCCGCCAGCGGCACGGTGGTGGGTCTGGGCAAGCAGGCCTTCTACCGGCAGATCAACATGCCCCAGCACCAGGCCTACGCCTACGCCAAAGAGGTGATGTCTTTCAACGCCACCTTCCCCGACGCGCAGGAGGGCATCTGCGCCTTTCTGGAGAAGCGCCCGCCCCGATGGCGCGATCGGTAACGGCGGGGAAACCGGGTTTCCCCGCGCCCCTGCCTTGTGGGCGGGCCCGGGGGGCCACGCTCGCCTACCCCCGCCCGCGGGCCGGGGCCTGGGTGCGCGGGTCTGCGGCCCGCATCCGCAGGATATGGGGAAACCCGGTTCCCCAGACCCCTGCTTAGGGTCGCAGCCCTCCCAAACCCTCCCACCGGGTGGGGTGATGGGGAAACCCGGTTTCCCCATCACCCTGCTTCAGCAGTCTATGTTCACGTCAGCCGTCCATGCGATTCGCGCACAACGCCGCGATGTACATACGGTTGTTCCTGGGAGGGCTGCGCCCTCCCAGACCCTCCCGCGGGTGGGGGAATGGGGAAACCCGGTTTCCCCATTCCCCTGCGGGGCGGGGGCGTGGGGAAACCCGGTTTCGCCATCCCCCTGCTTCAGCAGTCTATGTTCACGTCAGGTCATGCCGCATGACCAGGAGCGGCCCGAGGGCGCCGGGGGGCGGTCCGCCCGTCTCCCACGGGTGGCCGAGGGCGGCGGCAAGGGCGGCGTGCCAGCCGTCGTCACGCTTTGACTGCGCCGCTCCGCTGAGGATCAGGTAGTCGCGGGCGCGGGTCAGGGCCACGTAGAGCAGGCGCTCGCGCTCGGCCCGCTCGAGCTGGCGTTCCGTGTGGCGAGCGAGCAGGAAGGCGGCGGGGAGTCGCTGTTCGTCAGCCGGGTCGCGCACCTGGAGCGCCAGGCCGTAGGCCCGCCGCGCCAGCCAGCGCGCGCGGGGCGCTGGCGGCGCGCGCCCCAGGTCAGGCAGAGCGACGACGGGGAACTCCAGCCCTTTGCTGCGATGCACGGTCATGAGGCGCACGGCGCCCTGGGCCTCCAGGGGCGCGTCGCCTTCGCGGGCCTCGACGCGCAGCAGCAGGTCGAGGTATTCGCTGAAGGCCCGCAGCCCCCGCCCGCCGGCGAGGCGCGCCGCGGCCAGGAGTTTCTCGACATTGGCCCGGCGCCGTTCCCCGTCCTCCAGGGCGCTGATGATCGCCAGGTAGCCCGTGCGGTCGAGGGCCGCCCGCAGCAATTCAACCACCGTGGAGCGCCCGCGCATGGCATGCAACTCGCCCAGGGTCCGCGCGGCGAACGGCACCCCGGCGCCGGCGGCGCCGTCCTCCACGGCGGCCAGCAAGGCTTCCCAGAGGCTGGCCGCGCCGCTCAGCTTCAGGGCCATGATCGCGCCGTCATCGATGGCGAAGAGGGGCGAACGCAACGCGCCCACCAGGGCCAGTTCGTTGCTCGGATCGTCTATGGCCTGGAGAAGATGGATAAGATCGAGCACCTCCTGGCGTCCGTAGTAGCCCCGTCCCGCGGTGGTGAGGTAGGGGATGCCCCGTTCGCGCAGGGCGATCTCGAAGGACTCAAAGGAGGTCGAGGCCTGAAAGAGGAGCGCGATGTCGCCATAGGCCGGGGGGCGCCAGCCGAACTGCGGGTCGTAGACGATCGGCCCGGCGGCGCCAGCTACCAGGTCGGCCAGGCGGCCGGCCAGGAGCGCGGCCTCGGCCGTGCGACGCTCGGCGGCCTCGCCGGCGTCGCTCAGCACGTGCCATTCGGCGGTGATGGGATGGGCGGGCGGGGGCCGGTGGGCCGTCAGCGGTTCGTAGGGCGTCTCGAAGGGGCGAGGGGCTGTTGGCCGCCAGAAGAGCCGTTCACCGATACGGTTGATCAGTTCGACCAGGGTCGCGTGGGCGCGAAACGACGTTTGCAGCGCCAGCCGCTTCCCGCCCCATTGCTGAATATCGCCTTCGACCTCGCGGAAGACGCTTACATCGGCGCCCCGAAAGCGGTAGATGGACTGTTTCCCGTCTCCCACGACGAAGAGTTGCGGGCCGGCGGCGCCGGGGTCGGCGGACGGCCCGGCCAGGGCGTAGATGATGGCCCGCTGGTCGTCGTTGGTGTCCTGAAACTCGTCCACCAGCACGGCCTGGAGTTCGGCGCGCCAGCGCGCCCGGACGTGGGGGTGGCGCTCCAGGAGGTCGCGGGCGCGGCGCTCCAGGTCGTCGAAGTCGAGGCGGTCGAGGGCGGCCTTGCGCTGCGCGTAGCGCGCGTCGGCGTGGTTGAACAGGTCGCGCAGGGCCAGGGTGGCCAGGGCGGCGCGCTCTTCGATGCGCGGGTCGGGCGCGAAGGCCAGGAGGTCGGCCATGGCGCGGTAGGCCTCGCGCAGGGTGCGGAGGGCCTCTCTGGCCGTGTCGAGATCGCCAGTATTGCCCCAGAGGCGTTTGCTGCCGCCCTGAAGGTTGAGCCCATCCAGCGCGGCGAAGTCGGGCGCTTGCGGGTCGAGGCTGGTGAGCCAGGCGGCCATGGCCCGCACCTGGGCGCCGATCCGGTCATCGGCGGGCGCGATGGGGGCCAGGGCCAGCAGGGTGGCGGCAGCCTGGCGCCAGGGCGCGCCGGCAAACAACTCCTCCAGCGTTTCGGCGCGGGCCATGGCCAGGCGTTCGTGCCAGTGCCGCAACAGGGCAGCGGGGGCGGAGGGCAGGGCGCGCAGCGCCGCGCGGGTCTCGCCGCCGCCGCGCAGCAGATCCACCAGGGCGGCGCGCACCTCGGCGGGGCCGAACTCCTCCAGCAGCACCTCCAACCCGGCGGGCAGCGTCGTGGGCGCCGCCGCCACACCCTCGCCGCGACCGCTCACCACCTCGCGCAGGGCCTCGTCCACACTCTCGGCGAGGAGCAGCCCGGCCTCCACCTCGTCGAGAATGGCAAAGCGCGGGTCGAGGCCCGTCTCGACGGGATGAGCGCGCAGCAGGGTGGCGCAGAAGCTATGGATGGTGCCGATGCGGGCGCCCTCCACCGCGGCGACAAGGCTGGCCTGGCGGGCGCTCGCGCCGGACGCGCCCGCGCCGCGCTCGAGGGCCAGACGCACCCGTTCGCGCATTTCGCGGGCCGCCTTTTCGGTAAAGGTGACGGCCAGGATGGCGGCGAAGGGATCGGGATCGCCGCCAGCGTCGAGCAGCCGGATGTACCGCTCGACCAGCACGCGGGTCTTGCCACTACCGGCCCCGGCGGTGATCACCAGGCGCCCGTCGTGCTCGATGGCGGCGCGTTGTTCGGGGGTGAGATCCATATGTTCGCGTTAGATTTTAGATTTTAGATTTTAGATTTTAGATTGCGGTTCCATGCAACAGGAAGCGCTTCAGCGCTCACGAACTCGGGGCGTCTCTATGACGCTTTGGTAACCGCGTTTCCCCATCCCCCTGCTTACGGGCCGCGCCCGCCCATACCCGCCCACCGGGTGGGGGGATGGGGAAACCGGGTTCCCCCACACCCCTCTTCGAGAGCTTATTTTCACGTTAGTTTAGTGGAGTATACAGCAATCAAAAATCAAAAATCTACAATCCGACACGGTCTTACTCAGCGCGCGTCATGTAGGCGATCACCCCCGCCACACCCAGTTGGCGCTCCAGGGCGAGCACCCGTTCCAGGGCCGGGCGGTAGGGATGCTGCGCGGTAAGCATGCGCCGGGCGGCGCGGATGCAGCCGAGCGCGAGCAGGTGGTGGTAGGCCACCCATTCGGCGTGTCCCTCGCGCAACTCCTCGTCGCGCAGGAGCGGGCAGCGTTCGGCCTGCCAGGCGTGGGCGTACTCGTGGGCCACGGTGGTGCGGAAGGCCAGACGCGGCAGACCGTAGAGCATGTAGATCACCCGGATGTGCCCGCGGCGCTGGTACAGGCCGAGCGTGCGCTCATCTTCGGGCGAAGCGGGGCGCCCCTCGGCGCGCAGGGCGGCGAGGGTCGGCGCGTCCACCAGGCGAAAGGCGACGCCGACGTTGAGGGTCATCCCCAGGTGCGCGGCCACAGCCGCGACCGTTTCGTCGAACACGGCGCGGGCCACGTCCGGGTCGTAGATCGCCACCTGGTGGCAGGCGGGGCACTGCAGGCGCCCATCGTGGAGGCGCCAGTACTGAGCGCCGAGGGGCGCGCCGCAGGCGGCGCAGCGGGGCCGGGTGGCGATGCAACGGGCGCAGTAGCGCTCGGGGCGATCGATCAGCGCATAGGACGTGCCGCTGAGCATCGCGCCACAGGCGGCGCAGCGATCGTCTGGATGAGCGCACATGCCTGCCACGGGAGGGTTGGGAGGGGCAAGCCCTCGCACATCAAAGCTCAATGGTACCCAAAGAACGCCCGCACCGTCCGGGCCACCTCTTCCACCTCGGCGCGGGTCAACTCGGGGAAGAGCGGCAAGGAGAGCACGCGCGTCGCGGCGCGCTCGGTATGGGGGAGCGCGCCCTGGCGCTGGCTCGCCGTGGCGTAGGCCGGCTGCAAGTGGGCCGGGACGGGGTAGTGCACATCGCAGCCGATCCCGGCCTCGAGCAGATAGCGGCGCAGGGCGTCGCGCGCGTCGCACTCTACCACGAAGAGATGATAGACGTGCCCGGGATCATCGGCGGGCAATTCGAGGGGCAGCCCGGCGAGCAACTCGCGGTACCAGGCGGCTCGCTCGCGGCGGGCCTGGTTCCAGGCCGCCAGCCGGCGCAACTTCACCCGCAGCGCGGCAGCTTGCAATTCATCGAGGCGCGAGTTACGCCCGCCGGCTTCAACGGCGATGTACTTCTCGCCCCAGCCATACATGCGCAGGCGCCGCAGGCGGGCCGCCAGGTCCGGGTCGCTGGTGGTGAGGGCGCCGCCATCACCCAGCGCGCCAAGGTTCTTGGAGGGGTAAAAGCTAAAGCAGCAGATCGCGCTCGCGCCGCCGCCGACCAGCGTGCCGGCCTCGGGGCCGCGATAGCGGGCCCCGTGGGCCTGCGCCGCGTCTTCGACCACCTGGAGGTCGTAGAGGCGCGCGATGGACCAGATCGCCGCCATGTCGGCGGCGCGGCCGTAGAGATGCACCGGCAACAGCACGCGGGTGCGCGGGGTGATGGCAGGCTCCAGCAGCGCCGGGTCGAGGGTGTGCGTGGCCGGATCAATGTCCACGAAGACCGGGCGCGCGCCGGTCTGCGCAATCGCGGCCACCTGATAGACACAGGCGTTGGCGACGGTGATCACCTCGTCGCCGGGGCCGACATCGAGGGCGGTGAGGGCCAGGTAGAGGGCCTCGGCGCCGCTGGCCACCCCGACACATGCCCCGGCCCCGCAGAAGGCGGCAAACTCGGCCTCGAAGGCCGCGACCTCGTGGCCGAGGATGTACCAGCCGCTCCGGACCACCCGCGCCAGGGCGTCGGTCACCTCGGGGTCAAGTTCCGCCGCCTGCCGCGCCAGATCGCCAAAGGGTATCCGCAGCCCGGTGCCCATAGGATTTCAGGCTCCTCGCTCCACCGGCTCGGCCAGGCGCTCAGCAAGCCACCGCTGGACAAGCTGGAGCCCCTCGGGATGGATGCCGTGCCCGATGGGATACTCGTGATAGGCGTAACGCGCCGCGCTGAGGCGGAGCATGTCGCGGGTCATATGGGCGGCCTCGACGGGGATGATCTCGTCGTAGGTTCCGTGCATGTGCAGGATGGGCAGCCGTTCCAGGCCCTGGAGCCCGGTGGGAGGCAGCAGCGCCGGGTCGAGGTAGCCGCTGATCGGCGCCAGGCCGGCGACCAGTTCCGGGCGGCGCACTGCCACGGCGAAGCTCATTATCGCGCCCTGGCTGAAGCCGAGGATGTAGGTGCGCTGCGGATCGGTGCCGATCTTGCCCGGCAGGGTCTCGACGAAGCGCTCGACCAGGTCAGCCGCCTGGGCGCGGGTCTGCGGATCGGGTATCAGGCGGCCCGGAGCGCCGCTGAGATGGTACCAGGCGAAGCCGCCCCAGGGCAGCGCCAGGGGCGCCCGGGCGCTGACCACGTGGAAGCGCGGGTCAACCAGATCGGCCAGATCAAACAGGTCGTGCTCATTGGCGCCGTAGCCGTGCAGGAGCAGCAGGAGCGGCGCCGGCGCATCGCTGGCGACCCGCGGTTTGCGTTCGATGGTCTTGATAGCTGTGGACACGGTTGCTCCCCTGTGGGTGCAGATACGTATCGGTCCCGTTCGGAGGGGCGGCGGGGAGGCGTAGCCTCTCTACCGCCCCCTCTAGCGCCCGCGGTCACGGAATCACCAGCTCCTGGCCCACGCGGAGATTGTCGGCCTGTTCGGGCGTAAGATTATTGGCGCGCAACAGGTCGGCAACGGAGACGCCAAAGCGTTCGGCGATAGCGCGAAAAGTGTCACCCGCCTGCACGACGTAGCGCCGGCCCGCGGCGGGCGCCGCAGGCGGCGCGGGGGTGGCCGTCGGTTCGAGGGTGGCGGTAGGTTCCGGCGTGGCCGTGGGTGAAGGCGTCGCGCTTGCTTCGACGGTGGCGGTGGCTGCGGGCGTGGCGCTGGGCGTGGGCGTGGCGCCGGGGCGCGGCGTGGGCGTCGGCGCGATCGGGAGCGGGGCAGCCGGCTCTTCCAGCGGGGCCAGCACGGCCGCATCGAACGGCCGGGCGCCCGGAAGCAACAGGCTGTAGCTGCCGATACGCAACACCCGTACCTCACTGCGGGCAAGGATCAACGCGCTGAGAATAGCGCAGGCGAACAACACCGCCGCGCCGATCGCCACGCTCCGCTGGCCGATGCGGGGCCACAGCAGGCGCAGCAGCATGACGCCCGGCACCGGCAGCACGAGAGCGACGATGAGGAGCAGGTAGACGAGCGGTTCGGGCATAGCGACGGTATTGTACCACGTCTGGCCGGGGATTACCGCTCGACCAGGGTCGCCACGGTCACCCCATCGCCGCCATCGCTGCCGCCGCTGCTGAACGAGGCCACCAGGGGATGGCCTTGCAGCGTCTCGCGCACCGCCTGGCGCAAGGCGCCTGTTCCTTTGCCGTGCACCAGGCGCACCTGGTGCAGCCCGGCCAGATAAGCGTCGTTCAGATAGCGATCAAGGCGGTCGCCGACCTCGTGGGCGCGATAGCCGCGCAGATCAAGGGTCATCGAGACGTCGGGCGCGGGGGGGAGCGCGACGCCGTGCTCGGCGCGGTACTCACGGCGCGGGCCGGCCTCGGGGGCGCCTTTCTCGCGCTTGAGATCCTTCAGGTCCACGTTCATCCGGAAGCCGCCCACCTGCACCTGCGCGCTGCCGTCGTCAGGGTCAAGGCTGACAATCTCGCCCTTGAGGCCCACCGGGCGCACCAGCACCGTGTCGCCGACTTGCAGCGGCCGCGGGGCCTGGGGAGCGGGACGGGCGGGCTGCGCCGGCGCGGCGCGCGAGCGGGCCGCGGCCTCTTTGACCTGCTCCGCAGCGGCGGCGAGGCGCTGTTCAGCCTGCTCCAGCCATTCGCGCGAGAGCGAGACGCTGCGAAAATCGTCGCGCAGGCGCTTGAGCAACAGGCGCGTCTCCCGCAGTTCCTCTTCCAGCTCCTGGCGCGCGGCCTCGGCTTCGACCTCGCGGCGCTCGTTGAAGGCGCGCCACTCCTGCTCCAGCCGGTCACGGTACTTCTCGGCGTCCTCGCGCAACTCCTCGGCGCGGCGCAACGCGGCCCCGGCAGCTTCGCGCTCCTGATGAATACCGGCGAGCAGATCCTCCACCTGGGCGTCCTTGCGATCGATCGTGGCGCGGGCGCGCTCCACCAGATCCGGATCGAGCCCCAGGCGGCTGGCGATCGCCAGGGCGTTGGAGCGCCCGGGCAGGCCGATACTGAGGCGGTAAGTTGGCGCGAGGGTCTCCACATCGAACTCCACCGAGGCGTTCTGCACGCCGGGGGTAGCGTAGGCGAAGGCCTTCAGTTCGGCGTAGTGAGTGGTGGCCACGGCAAGCACGCCCAGATCCAGCAGGCGTTCGATGATCGCGCGGGCCAGGGCCGAACCCTCCACCGGGTCGGTGCCCGCGCCAAGTTCGTCGAGCAGCACCAGGGCCGGGCGGCGCTCCATCCCCAGCCGCGCCGCCTCCGCTTCCTCCGCTTCCAGGGCGCGCAGCAGGTACACGATGTTGCGCATGTGCGAGGAGAAAGTCGAGAGGCTCTGCTCGATGCTCTGCTCGTCGCCGATGTCGGCGAAGATCTGGGCGAAGACCGGCAGGCGCGAGGGCGCCGCGGCGGGCAGGTGCAGCCCGGCCTGGGCCATCAAGGCGAGCAGGCCGGTGGTCTTGAGGGCCACGGTCTTGCCGCCCGTGTTGGGGCCGGTAATGAGCAGAATACGGAACTCGCCCCCCAGCCAGAGGGTGATGGGCACCACCGTAGCCGGGTCGAGGAGGGGATGGCGGGCCTCGCTGAGCAGCAGCGGGGCGGCCTCGGGGCCGCCGCCGGGGGTGAGCGGCGGCAGCGCCGGGCTGATGGCGGGCGCCACGGCGCGCAGATCGGCGGCGTAGCGCGCTTTGGCGAAGACCAGATCGATCGCCGCCACTGCTTCGACGGTGGCGACCAGTTGCGGCGCGGCTGCGCCCACCTGTTCGGAGAGAGCTGCGAGGATGCGCTGCACCTCCTCCTCCTCGGCGGCCTGCAACTCGCGCCAGCGGTTGTTCAGTTCCACCACCGCCATCGGCTCGATGTAGAGCGTGGCCCCGCTGCTCGACTGGTCATGCACCAGGCCGCGGACATCCTTGCGGTGGCTGGCTTTGACCGGCACGACATAGCGCCCGTTGCGCACGGTGATGATCGGCTCCTGCAGGGCGCCGGCGTAGGCGCTGGAGGTGATCAGGTGATGGAGCTTTTCGTGCAGACGGGCGAAGGCGGCCCGCACCTCGCGCCGCAGTTCGGCGAGGCGGTTGCTGGCCGCGTCGAGCACCTGTCCATCATCGCCAATGGCCCGTTCGATCGCCGTTTCGAGCGGAGGCAGCGCCGGCATGGCCCCGGCCTGCTCGTGCAGCAGGGGGAAGCGCTGCGGGTCGAGCGTAAGCAGCCGCGCGCGCAGGGCGCGCGCCGCCGCTACCGACCCGGCCACCTCCAGCAAACTGGGGCCGTCAATCACCCCGCCGCGGGCGGTATGCTGCGCGGCGCGGCGAATGTCGCGCATCGCGCCGATGGACAGCCCCGGCACCTCCTCCAGGAGCGCCCGCGCCTCGCCGGTCAACGCCAGCGCCCGCGCCACTTCGGCGACCTCGGTTGACGGGCGCAGGGCCAGGGCCAGTTCGCGCGAGGCCGAGAAGGCCGTGTAGCGGGCCAACCGGGCCAGGATCTTCGGAAATTCCAGGGTGGTGATGGTCTGATCAGCAATGGTCATTGGATTATGCTACGCTTTGTACCCTCACATAACCCAGGAGTTCCGCGGTCGCCTTCCGGCGGGGGGAGTGGAGGGCCTGCGGCCCTCCACCAACCGGTTGTTGCCCGCCCGCGGCGGGAGGGCCGTGGGGGTTGCGCCAGGCCGCCTGGCCGCCGCGGGCGGGAACAGGGGGATGCGGGGAGGCCCGGCCTCCGCGCATCCCCCTCCACCGCGTACGTCCTGTCAAATGACAGAGGGTTGCGCTGCCCTCACTGCACCGCAAAGATGATATCCGCGCCCTCGGGAAGAACTGGATCGAGGAAGTTGTACACCAGGGGGAGCACGACGGTGGAAAAATACTGCAAGACGAAGGAGTTCGCCACGCTGTTCCCCAGGAAGCGCAGCAGCGGCAGGTCAATATTACGTCCTCCGCGGAGGATCATCAGGTTCCAGAGGAGGGCGGCGACGACGCCCACGATCAGGGCGCCAAAGAACAGGCCGAGTACTGTGCCGACGATGCGATCAAGGTACTCCAGGCTCCCCGCCAGGCGCAGATAGCGGAACGTGTACAGCCCGGCGATGGCGAGCAGGACGAAACTCAGGAACAACACCAGAAAAAAGGCCAGATACTGTCCGACGAAGCGTTCGGCGTCGAAGTTTCGCACGAAAAACTCGCCCAGGGCGGGATAGTAGAGGCTGGCCAGCACCAGGGCCAGGTAGAACGCCAGCATCAGCACCAGCAGGCGAATGGCGCCCTGGAAAAACCCCGTTGCCAGCGTGCCGAAGAAGATCAGAATCAGCAGGATATCCATCAGGTTCACGCCAGGCCTCCCGGAAGTAACCCTGTCGCCTGCTGGCGATTACCTGGATTATAGCACACGCCCCTCGTATTGACAGGACGGACGGTGGAGGGGTCGGGCTACGTCAAAGTTCTCCGCCCGGCGGCTAAAGCCGCGGGCTAGCCTCTGCGAAGCCCGCCTGCGCGGGCTCCACAGGCCACGCGAGTGGCCTTCGCATCCCGTAGCCGAGGGCTTATGGTCTTTGAATACATACTCCGCTCCAGGCCGCGCAGGCGGCCTTCGCATTCCCTAGCCGAGGGCTTCAGCCCCACGGCCAGCCCGGCATACCGGATTAATTTTTCAAAGACCATCAGCCCCACGGCCAGCCCGGTATAGCGGATTAATTTTTTCTCAAAGACCATGACGCCCACGGCGTGGACGATTAACCGGACTTTGACGTAGCCCTGGTGGAGGAGTCGGGGAGGCGCAGTCTCCCCGCATCCCCGCCCCCGCCGCGAGGCGACTGCGTCACCCCCCGTCGTGGCGAACGATTGTGTTGTGGGTGGACCGATCCCTTCCAGGGGCGGGGGTATGGGGGAAAGGCGGTTTCCCCACCTTGAGCACTGCGGCCTGTTCCGCCCAGGGTCTCATCCCGGTATCAGTCTCATAACACTTGACTAATCAACTATCTGGAGTAGGATAGGCCTGGCGGCGCATCTGGGCGCCGCGTTGCGTTGCCAGGAGAGTCAGGAACTAGCGATGGGCACTACAACCTCCGTGCGCCATGTCGCGCACTCCACTGCCGCCACCCGGCCAGTCACCGGCTCCATCCCCACGCTTGCGCCCCTGTCGCCCGCGGAGGTGCGCCGCGGTATGCGCATCTCGATCCTCGAGGGGGCGATCGCCAACGTTCACATCACGATCACGGGCGCAATCGGCGGCAGCGTTTTCCTTACCGGCTTTGCGTTGCTGCTGGGGGCCAACAGCTTTCAACTCGGGCTGATGGGCGCGCTGCCCTTCATCGGCCAGTTGTTTCAGTTCGTCGGGGCCTATCTGGAGGAGCGCATGGGCAACCGGCGGGCGCTGGTGCTGTACGGCGCGCTGGCGGGGCGCTTGATCTGGGCGCTGTTGCTGGCCCTGCCCTTGCTCAGCTTTTTGAACGGGGCGCAACTGGCGATCTTTTTCGTGGGCCTGGCCTGTTCCTACGCCCTCAACGGCATCGCCGCCAACGCCTGGATGAGCTGGATGAGCGACCTGGTGCCCCCACAGCGGCGCGGGGCCTACTTCGGGCTGCGTAACACCGTCGCGGCGCTCGCGGCCATGGCTGCCACCTTTCTTGCCGGTGAGACCCTCGACGCCTTCCGCGCCGCGGGCCATGAGGCGCCGGGCTACGCGGTGATCTTCGGCGCGGCGGTCCTGGCGGCCCTGCTGGCCGCGGTCCTGATCGCCCGCCAGCCCGAGCCGCCCCTGCGGCCCAGGCCCCGCGCCAATCCGGCGGCACTCCTGGGCGCGCCTCTCCGCCACCGCCGCTTTCGCGACTTTATGTTCGCCGGCACGGGGTGGGCCCTGGTGACCGGCATCGCCACGCCCTTCTTCAGCGCCTACGGGCTGAACACGCTCGGGCTGAGCTTCGCCACCCTGGGCCTCACCGCTATTGTCACCAGCGCCGTGTCGCTGGTCTTCGGGCCGCTGGTCGGGCGGCTGCAGGACCGCTATGGCTACCGCGCGGTGCTGGTCGCCTGTGTGCTGGGCACCGTTCCGCTCCCGTGGGGTTGGATCCTTTCGACGCCGACAAACATCGCGCCCTTGTGGCTGACGGCGATCTTCTCCGGGGTGTTCTGGCCGGGGTTGACCCAGGGGCTGGCCAATGTGTTGATGGACCGCGCGCCGGGCGACTGCCGCGGGGCGGCCATGGCCGCCTACAGCGCCGTGACCGGCCTGGGCACGCTGGTGGCGGGGTTGCTCGGCGGCGCGCTGGCCATGTTGCTCGCCGGCGCCCACGTCAGCCTCGGGCCGATCACGCTGACCGGCCTGGCCTGCCTCTTTGCCCTCACCAGTCTCGGTCGCGTGGCAATGGCGGCGGTGTTCTGGAAGACACTAACGTGAAAATGGAGGAACCGGGTTCCCCCATACCCCCGCCCGCGGGAGGGTTTGGGAGGGCAAAGCCCTCCTACGAACACCGCCCCCTCCCTAACCCTCCCCCGCTGGGGGAGGGTTAGGGAGCCTCCCCCCAGCGGGGGGAGGCTGGGGTGGGGGCAACCCGGCTTTCCCCCACGCCCGCCCGCGGGCGGGGATGGGCGGGCGCAGCCCGCCCGCAGGGGCACGGGGAAACCGGGTTTCCCCACACCCCCGCCCGCAGGGGCACGGGGAAACCGGGTTTCCCCATGCCCTCGCCCGCGGGAGGGTTTGGGAGGGCTGCGCCCTCCTACGAACACCGCCCCCGCCCTAGCCCTCTCCCGCTGGGGGAGGGAACCGGGAGCCTCCCCCCAGCGGGGGGAGGCTGGGAGGGGGGGAAACCGGGTTTCCCCACACCCCCGCCCGTGGGCGGGGATGGGCGGGCGGCGCCCGCCCAGGAACAACCTTCCGGCGCTCATCCAAGGGCTTCCAGCAACAGGTCGCCCTCTTCGGGCGAGATGCGCCCCTCGGCGACCATGCGCAGGATGGCCTCGCGTTCGCGTTCGATGTCGCCGGGCGCGGCCCGCTCCGGCGGCGTCTCGATACGAATGGTCTGCCCGGTGGCGGGCGATGGGGCGGACGGAGGCGGCGGCGGGGCGCCGGGAGGCGCGGGGGCGTCGGGCGGGACGCGCAGGCGGCTCAGGGCGCGCTCGACGGCCTCGAGGGCCCCGACCAGCCCTTCGGCAGCGGCGCGCCGCGCCTGCTCCTTGATCCGCTCGAGGCGCTGCGGATCGAACTGCCACTCGCGCTCATTGATTTTGACCCGCACGCGGGCCTGTTCACCGGCGCGCCGGGCGCGCTCCTCCGCGGCGCGGGCGTGTCGCTCGGCGCGCCGCTGCAACTCACGCGCCCTGGCTTCCACCTCGCGGGCGAGATCCTCGGCCCAGGCCGGGCCGCCGATCACCCCTTCGCGGGAGAGCGCCGCGGCGATCTCGGCGCCGATCTCGCTGCCGATCCGCCCCAGTTCACGGCCCAGTTCACCCAGATCACGCCCAAGCTCGGCCCAGTCGCGCTCGAACTCCGCGCTGAAGCCGCTCTCGACGCGCGAACTGCGGCTATCGGCGCGGGGGGCCTCGATGCGCAGATCGCCGCTGACGACCAGATCGAGGCTGGCGTTGCCCGCGCCGTAGCGCAGATTGAGGCGCTTGCGCCCGTCTCCCTGGCCGACCGCCACCCCGCGGATGTCGCCCCCCACCACGGCGGTCAGGGTCAGATCCGGCTCGCCGATGAGGGTCACGCGGGCGTCGCCGCCCACCAGCGTGCGGGTGCGGTTGTTCGGGGCGAAGCTGGCGCGCAGGGTGAGATCGCCGGCGACATTGGCCAGGGCCAGCGTGCCCTCGAGTGACGCCAGGTCGGCGTCGCCGCCGACATTGCCGACCTCGACCTGGCCGAGGGCCCGTTCAACCTCCAGATCCCCGCCCACCGAACCGACGTTGAGTTGATTGACCTGCGCCAGCTCCAGGTCGCCGCCGACGTGGCCCAGTTCAACCCGCGCGCAAGCGCCGTCGAGGTCGGCATCACCGCCCACCTGGCCCACCTGGAGCGCGCCCAGGGCGCCGTCAAGCTCCAGGTCGCCGCTGACGCTGCCCACGGCGACCGTCGCGTCCGAGGCAGCGCTGACCTTCAGGTCGCCGCCGATACCGGCGGCGCTGAAGCGTTCGACCAGCGCGGCGACGCGCGCGTCGCCGCCCACCTGTTCAACCTGCGCCGTGGTAAGCGCCGTGAGGCGCAGATCGCCGTGCACACGGGTCAACGCGGCCTGGCGCACGCCGCTGAGGGTCGCGTCGCCATGGCAGACCTCGAGGGCGATGGCGGCGCGCGCCGGGGCGCGGATCACCAGATCGCCGGCCTGGTCAATCACCACCTCATCGTTCTCCTGATACACCTCGCCTGGCGCGGCGGCGCGCACCAGGATGGAGTCCTCGTCCCAGGCTTCGACCCGCAGATCGCCCTGTACCGCGCCGATCCGCACCCGCGGTTCCAGGCCGGCGGGAAAACGCTGTTCGGTCATTGATGTGCTCCTTGGGGGGCGTAAACGCCTATTCCACCAGCAGTTCGATGCGCTCGCCTTCTTCGAGATCCTGCCACTCCAGCAGCCGCCCGGGGTTGCCGCGCTGGATGGCGCGCAGCAGATCCTCCAGCGCCGAGCCGCTGAGTTGCGGCGCGAGCCGCGCGCCCAGGCGCAGACCGACGTTCACCAGCCCGACGGGGACGGTGACATTGGCCTTCAGGCGGCCCGTGTGCAGATCGCTCACCCGAATGCGCACCAGGCGCGCGGGGGCGCGTCCGGCGGGGCGGCGGTCCTCGGCCAGCGCGTCGAGCAACTGGGCCGCCTCGTGGGCCGAGATCTGGCCCGCCTCGAGCAACTTCAGGATGCGTTCACGCTCGTCACTGGTCAACATAGAGCCGATCCATCCCGGTGCGGCGAAGCATTGGCGCAGCCACTGCTTCGGCCCAACTACGCGCCCTTCAACAGCTTCATCGCTTCCTCGACGCTGATCTCGCGGGCGGCGAGGCGGTCGAGGATCTGGCGGCGGTCGGCATGCCCATCGCCTTCGGGCGCGCCGCCGAGGGCGGCGACGATCTCGTCGAGGCGGGCGCGGGCGGTGTTGTAGGCGATATCCAGTTCGGCGGCGAGCTTCTGGATGTTGCCGCGGTTCTTGACCATGCGCTCGACAAAATCGAGTTGTTCCGCGGTAAGGCGGCCGATCCAGCCCAGGCTGAACTGCCCCTCGATGATGATCCCGCTCTGCGGGCACTCCAGGCGCGTGACGATCAGTTCGCCGCCGCTTACCGGGTCACGCGTGATAAGACGATGCATCACTTGCTCCTGTCAAACGAGCTTGATGGTCCGGCCTTCACCTCCACAGACAGCATACGCAGAGTGCCATCGCCGCGGCCCCTCGTCACCCGGGGCCCGCGAGCGGCGTGGTATGGCGCGGACGGCGCGTATCGAACGAAGGGGAACGCTCATCATGGACGCCTCCTTCTTCGTCTGATAATTATTACCAAACTATCTGCAATAAATTGCTATTGCAGGAGTGATTTTACGATTTTTTCTAAAAATTGTCAATAGGATTGGCGACTTTTTTCAGGGCCTGGGCGCCGTCGCGCTTCGAGACACCCCCGCTCGCGCAGATGTGCTATAATCAACCTCAGCCGTCCATGCGGCTCCGCCACACACCGACGGAATGAACATAAGGTTTTTCTTGGGAGGGTTACGCCCTCCCACACCCTCCCACCGGGCGGGGGATGGGGAAACCCGGTTTCCCCATCTCCCTGCGTGAGGGCGAGGCCCTCCCACACCCTCCCACCGGGCGGGGGGATGGGGGAACCTGGTTCCCCCATCTCCCTGCGTGAGGGCAAGGCCCTCCCACACCCTCCCACCGGGCGGAGGGATGGGGGAACCCGGTTCCCCCATCTCCCTGCGTGAGGGCAAGGCCCTCCCACACCCTCCCACCGGGCGGGGGGATGGGGGAACCTGGTTCCCCCATCTCCCTGCGTGAGGGCGAGGCCCTCCCGCGGGCGGGGGATGGGGAAACCCGGTTTCCCCACACTCCTGGGGCCTATTTTCACGTTAGGATGCCTCCATTCCGGCAAGGCCGCGCAGCGACACTATGGCCAGGGCCAATAACAAAGGATCACGCAGCCGGGCCACGGCGGGCAAGGGGCGCAACGGGCGCCGGGGGGCGCGGGTCGCGCCGAAGCCCCTTATCAGCCTGCGCCCGGAACATCAACGCGATCTGTTCGCCCTGACGCTGATCACCGTGGCCGCGGTGACGATCATTTTTTTCGTCACCGGGGTGGCGGGCGGGGTCGGCGCGCTGTATGTCGAAGCGGTGCGCCGGGCCTTCGGCAATGGGGCGATCGTGGTGCCGGTCACCCTTGGCCTGCTGGGGCTGGCGATCCTCATCCAGGAGCAGTTTCGCGACGCGAAACTCACCGGGGCCACCTTCGCCGGCATCGGGCTGATCGTCTTCGCCGTGCTGGCGCTGCTAGAGTTTCCGGCCCACGCCCGGGCCCTGGGTGAGCGGGGCTACGAAGGCGGGGGCTGGTTCGGCTTCTGGGTAGTCGAGGGGCTTGATCGCGGCATCGGGCGCCCGGCGGGGGTGCTGGTGAGCCTGGTGCTCGGCCTCGCCGGCGTGCTGCTGACCTTTGACCTGACGTTGCGCGAGTTGCTGGCGGGGATGTATACCCGCCTCAGCGCCTTCTGGGAGTTGCTGTGGAGCGCGCCGCGCCGGTCCGCCGAAGGGAGCGCCGCGCCGCGCCCGGCCCTGGCCGACGCCGATCTGCCCTTCACGCCTCCGCCCCGGGGCGGCGATGACGATATTGTGCCCACGCCCATCGCCGCGCGGCCCACACGGGCCAGCCTCTTCCAGCGCCCCGGCGCGCCGGCGGCCCCCGCGCCGGCAAAAACGCCGCTGCCGCCCTCGGCGCAGGCCCCCCCGCCCGCGCCGCCGCCCCCGCCTGCGCCGGCCCCCGCGGGCGCCGCCACGCCTCCCCGCGAGATCGTCCAGGAGGCCCTGGAGGGCTTCGAGGTCGCCGCCCCGGTTTACCGCGCCTGGCCCCTCCCCGGCCTCGATCTGCTCGACCAGCTTGCCCCCGAGAGCCGCATCGGCGACAGTGAGATCCGTCGCCTCTCGCGCACGATCGAGGATACCCTCGCCAGCTTTAAGGTCGAGGCCCAGGTGGTGAATGTCAACCCTGGCCCGGCCGTGACCCAGTTCGAGGTTCAGCCGGCGGTGGGGGTGAAGGTGAGTAAGATCACCGCCCTGGAGAAGGATCTGGCCCTGGCCCTGGCAGCCTCGTCCATCCGCATCGAAGCGCCCATCCCCGGCAAGTCGGCGGTGGGGATCGAGATCCCCAACTCCTCGATTGCCGTAGTGCGCCTGCGGGAGGTGGTGGATAGCGAGGAGTTCGAGACCAGCCGCGGGCGCTTGAAACTCCCCCTGGGCAAGGACATCAGCGGCAACCCCGTCGTCGCCGATATGACCAGAATGCCCCATCTGCTGGTGGCCGGCGCCACCGGGTCGGGCAAGTCGGTGGCGATCAACGCCTTCCTCTGCGGGTTGCTGCTCAAGCATACCCCCGATGAGTTGAAGCTGATCCTGGTTGACCCGAAGATGGTCGAGTTGACCGTCTATAACCATATTCCCCACCTGCTGGCCCCGGTGGTGACGGAACTGGAACGAGTGGTGCCCACCCTCAAGTGGGCCACCCGCGAAATGGAGCGCCGCTACAAGATCTTCGCCCGCCACGGGGTGCGCAATCTGGAGGGCTTCAAGCACCTGGCCCGCAAACGCTCCGACCTGGAGCCGATGCCCTATATTCTTATCGTCATTGACGAACTGGCCGATCTGATGATGCTGGCCCCCGATGAGACCGAGACCTACATCTGCCGCCTGGCGCAGATGGCCCGCGCCACCGGCATCCACCTGATCATCGCCACCCAGCGCCCTTCGGTGGACGTGATCACCGGCCTGATCAAGGCCAATTTCCCCTCACGCATCGCCTTCGCCGTGACTTCGCAGGTGGATAGCCGGGTCATCCTCGACGGTCCCGGCGCCGATATGCTCCTCGGGCGCGGCGATATGCTCTACATGGCCGCCGACTCGGCCAGGCTCGTGCGCATCCAGGGCACCTATGTGTCCGACCGGGAGGTGGAGCGCATCGTCGAGTTCTGGCGCAAGGCCACGCCGCCCGAGACGAGCCAGGAGGCCGGCGCGCCGAAGCCCGGCGGCAGCCCCGGCGTCAACGGGCCGCCCTTCAGCGGCACGCTGCCCGGCCCGCGTCCCGCCGCGCCGGCAACGGCCTCCGCTGCGCCCGCCGCGCCTGCCGCTACCCAGGGAGATGAGGCGTTCAAGCCGCCCGCCGAGTTCCTCAGCGCCGATGAGCAGGACGCCCTGCTCCCCCAGGCGATTGACCTGGTGCGCCAGCACCAGCGGGCCTCGGCCTCGCTGCTGCAACGCCGCCTGCGCATCGGCTACAGCAAGGCCGCCCAGTTGATCGATCTGCTCGAGCAACAGGGCATCGTCGGTCCGGCCGAGGGCGGGCGCTCGCGCGAGGTGCTCAAGCCCGGCAACCCGCCCCCTGGTCCCGCCGCCCCCGATGAGGGGTGAGCGCCACCTGCTGAGCGCGTCTTCAATGTGGAGGGGGTGAGGAAACCAGGTTTCCCCACCCCCCTCAAAAAGAGTTGACGCAACTCTACCGTTGCCCACAATCCCCAACATTTCGCCCCCCGGCGGCGTATAATGGAGGAACTACTCCGCAGCGAAGGGGAAGCGCGCCATGTCCATCGAAACCTTCCGCGACCGCACGCGGCAGATCCTGGAGAATCTGCTGAACGAGACGCCCAAGGCCGATCGCTTCGAACTGATCGAGGTGTACGCCGATCTGATCACCCGCCTCCACGCCGCCGAGGCGCATGCGCTGCTCAACGAGGTGATCAATGATGCCCGCACGCGCCTCGATGCGCGCCTGTCGCCCGATCCCGTCCGCCAGACCATCGCCGGCGTGCAGACCACGCTGCAGGATATCTGGGATGCCCTGTGGCGGTGAGGGGGCGGGCGCCGGGTTCCCCCGCGTGGGGAGAACTTCATGAACATGCCCACGTGGTTTCGCTGCACGACCGTTTGCGCAACAGCCCGGAGGAGGCGCGGTACCTGTTCGCACCTGGGGTAACCCACGCGCCTGGGCGCGAGGGCGTCCTACCCGGGTTGCGTCTACGCGGGTAAGCTGCCTTCGCTCCCAGGAGCAGTGTGAACGCTTACGAGGCGCGGGCGCGGCCCTCCGCGCTCCGCCTGGAAAGGTGACACGATGCCCGAACCACTGCTGATCGCCAGGGGCGGCCAGGACGTGTATCTGCTCCCCGCCATGGCCACCCGGTGATCGGCACGCTGGCGTTAATGATACAGGGGTTACGCGGTCGCCTTCCGGTGGAGAGGCGCGGAGAGCTGCGAACCCCCCACAATCATTCCGTAGTGGCCAGGCGGCCCCCGGTGAACCGCTGGCAGCGCCCCCCGCCGCGAGTGGGGAATGGGGTCACACGCGGAGGTTGGGCCTCTCTTCATCCCTTCACCCCATACGTTCTGTTAACAAGGGAGGTATGGCAACGATGTGGGACTTCGATGTCGGCAAAGCCCTGAACCTGATGCTTCGCACCATGCCATTCATCGGCTTGCGTCTCGCAGTCTATTTCGGCATCGCCCTGGCTTATATCATCGCCACTGGCGGCGGCGCTGGCATAGGCTACATGATCGGCCGCATCCTCCAGGATGCGGAAACCGGAGCGGGGTTTGCATTCTGGGGTGGATTGATCGGCTTCGGAGTGGTTTCGGGGGCGCTCTATTTCGCCCGCGAGTATCTGCTCTACCTCCTCAAAGCCGGCCACATCGCGGCGCTGGTGCAACTCCTCGACAATCAGACCATCGCCGGGGGCAGGAACCAGATCGCCCATGCTATGCGGATCGTAAAAACGCGCTTCATTGAGGCGTCGGTGTTGTTTGGGATCGATCAAATCATTAAGGGCATCCTTCGCGCATTCAATAGGGCGGTTTTCACTCTCAGCCGTTTCCTGCCGATCCCAGGGGTGGAAAACGTGATAGGCTTTGTCACCACCGTGATAAATCTATCACTGACCTATGTTGATGAGGCAATTCTCGCCTACAACATCCGCACCGGGCAGGAGAACCCCTGGATAGGCGCGCGCGACGGTGTGGTGCTCTACGCGCAGAACTACAAGCTGCTGCTCAAGAATGCGGTATGGCTCACCGTCTTTGTGTGGGTGCTGACCCTGGCGATCTTTCTGGCGATCATCGCGCCGGTAGCGGCGCTCGTCGCATGGGTGCCGGGCATTGCTGGATTCTGGACGCTGGTCATCGCCCTCGTCGTTGCTTTCTCGCTCAAGGCAGCGCTGATCGACCCTGTTGCAATGATTTGTATCATGCAAGTCTATTTCAAAGCTATCGAAGGGCAAACTCCGCGCCAGGAATGGGTTGACAAACTCAATGCGCTCTCGGTGCAGTTCCGCCAGATTGGCGAGAAGGCCGCGGCGTTTGTCGCGAACAAGAGCGGCCTGCCAGGTGCGGCTCTGCCGGAGCGCTGAGCGCCTCCCGGGCGCGTCGCGCAGGCTAGGGGCGGGTTGGTGGTTATGGTTATTGAGAAATCCGCTCAACGCAGTCCGTCGGAAGCGGGGGCTGGGGAAACCGGATGTTCCCAGCCCCCAAGCAGGGGGCTGCGCCCTTCCCAAAATTTCCTGCGCTCGAGGCGCGCAGCCGCCTGGCGTTCACTCTGCATCGGTAGTCTCGTCTGCGTTCCCGGCATCCTTCCGGCGGCGGGGGAAGGCGGCCCACAACGCCCCCAGGAAGAATAACCCGACGAAGGCCCAGAGGCCCGGTCCTTGCCAACCGGCCAGTAACCCGACCATGAGCGGCCCCCAGAAGAAGATCAGCAGGGTCCCCAGCGCCGCCAGCGCCCAGGGCCACGCTTCCCGCAACCGGCCCCTGGCCAGGAGAGCCAGGATCTCGGCGGTTGATTTCTCGGCATAGAAAGCGGCGCCTTTCTGGATGCCCCGGAAAACATGCACCCCCCAGCGCTTCTCTCCGAAGACATCCTCCGTGCCGACCTGGATGTGGGTGCCTTGCGTGGTGTGCGTGTCGCTGCGCATTTCACCCCGCGCGCCGATCACGGCGAACCCCACGATGACCATGATGATCGAACCGATGAGTCCGAACAGTGCTATAAGCATGGCTGCGCTCACTCCTGGTTCCTATGAACATGGAGATTGTTAGTGATCCTCTGTCATCTTATCACTGATTGAGGTGAACATCGTTCGCTGCGTTCAGCCCCCCTCCCAGCCTCCCCCCGCTGGGGGGAGGAGCCGGGTGACCGCCCCCAGTGGGGGAGGGTCAGGGAGGGCGCCGTGCCCGCGGAGCCGTGGCGCGGGCGTCTCGCCCGCGCTCCCAGTCATGTTCATCGCGGCGTTGTGTGCCATGCGCATGACCGTCTAACGTGAACACACGCCCTCGGCGAGGGGTGTGGGGAAACCGGGTTTTCCCACGCCCCCGCCCCGCAGGGGGATGGGGCAACCCGGTTTCCCCATCCCCCTACCCGGTGGGAGGGTTTGGGAGGGCGCAGCCCTCCCCAGAAATGACCTTTTTCGACCTCGAAACGTATGTCACTCACCCACACCCTGGCCCTCCAACCCGGCGCGCTGCTGGCCACCGCGCCCGCCACGACGCCTATCGAGGAGTTCAATGCCGCGCTGGCGCCCCATGGTCTGTGCCTGCCGATCTTCCCCCTGACGCCGGGGATGTCCCTGGCCGGGCTGGTGGCGCGCAATGCCGGCGGGCGACGGGCGCTGCGCTACGGTCCCATCGGGCGCTACTTGCGCGCGGCTACGCTCGAGGCGGGCGCCGCGGAACCGCTGGTCGCCGGCGGCCCCACCATCAAGCGCGCCACCGGCTACGGGCTGCATCGCGCGCTTGCCGGGGGCGCGCTCGACCTCGGCGCGCCCCGGGATCTGACCTTCAGTCTGCGCCCGCTCCCGGCGGCGCGTGAGGCGCGCCTGCTGCGTTGCGCCGACCTGCCCGCCGCCTGTCGCCTGGCCGCCCGCCTGCTCGCCGAGGGCCTGGCCCTGAGCGCCCTGGCGCTGGCAGACACTGGCGACGCGGGTCTGCTGCTGGCCGAACTGGAGGGCCGGCCCCCCGCGCTGGCGCGCCAGATGGCGCTGATCGAGCGCCTGGCCGCCGCTGCCGCGGCGCAGTGCGTGGCCGAACCGGCGCCCTGGACGCGCTGGGAACGTCTGGCTGCCGCGGGCGCCGACCTGGCCCTGAGCCTGCCGCGCGCCGCGTTGCCGGCCTTCGTGGAGACGGCCCGGACCCTGGCGCGCCGCTACCGCGCCACGCTGGCGCTCTGGGGCGACGCCGGGGTGGGTCGCCTGTGCCTGCGGGTGACGGCGGGCCACCCCGGTGAGGCGGCTCAGTTCGTCGCCCTGTTGCGCGCCCGCGCCGCCGCTGTGGGGGGCGGCCCGGCGACCGAGGAGGGGCCGCCGCCCGCCCCGCTCTGGCGCTTCGCGCCGGGTGAGGCGCCAGCGCCGCCCGCGCCCGCGCCCGCCCTCGGGGGGGCGCGCCGCGCGGCCTTCCTCGACGCGCTCGCCGCCGTGGTCGGCCCGCGCTATCTGCTCACCAGCGCCGAGGCGCTGGCCTGCTACGCCTTCGACGCCTCCAGCGCCCGGCCCGCCGGCCCCGCGCTGGCCGTCGCCCTCCCCGGCGCCACGGCGGAACTGGCGGAACTGGTGCGTCTGGCCGCGGCCCACGGCGTGCCCGTCGTCGCCCGGGGGGCCAGCAGCGGCCTGGCCGGGGGCGCGACGCCCTCGCCCGGCGCCCTGGTGATCGGCCTGAACCGTATGCAGCAGATCCGCGTTGACCGTGAGCAGCAGGTGGTTCACGTGGAGGCCGGCGCCATCACCGCCGAGGTGCAGCGGGCCGCCGAGGCCGTGGGCCTGTTCTACCCGCCCGACCCGTCGAGCCAGAGCGTCTCGACCATCGGCGGCAACCTGGCCTGCAACGCCGGCGGCCCGCGCTGCGTCAAGTACGGGGTGACCGCCGACTATGCCCTCGCCATCACCGCCGTGCTGGCCGATGGCCGCCTTGCGCGCTGGGGCGACGGCCTGACCGGCCAGGGTCCCGACAACGGGCTGGTCCAGCTCCTGATCGGCGCGGAGGGCACGCTGGGGATCATCGCCGAGGCGACGCTGCGGCTGCTGCCCCTGCCGCGCAGCCGGCGCACCGTGCTGGCGCTCTTCGCCGGCCTGGAGGCGGCATGCGCGACCGTCGAGCGGATCATGGCCGCCGGGGTCGTGCCGGCGGGCCTGGAGTTGCTGGACGACACGACCCTGGCGGCGGTGGAAGCCTATGCGCCGCTCGGCCTGCCCCGGGACACGGGGGCCATGCTGCTCATGCTCGCCGATGGCGAACCGGAAGACGTCGAGGCCGACACGGCGCGCCTGGCGGGGTTGGCGCGGGCCGGTGGCGCGCTGGAGGTGCGCCTGGCCCGCGACGCGGTCGAGGAGGCCCATCTGTGGAAGGCCCGGCGCGCGGTTTCCGTCGCCCTGGGGCGGGTGCGCCCCAACCGCCTCGGCGAGGACATCTGCGTGCCCCTGCCGCGGATCGCCGAATGCGCGCGGCGGATCAAGGCCATCTCGGCGGCCTATGGCCTGCCGATCGCCGTCTTCGGCCATGCCGGCGACGGCAATCTGCACCCCAACATCCTCTTCGACGCGCGGAACCCCGTCGAGACGGCGCGGCTCTGGCCCGCCGCCGAAGCGGTCTTCGCCGCCGCGCTGGAGGTGGGTGGCACCCTGTCGGGCGAGCACGGCATCGGCACCTTGAAACGGCCCTTCATGCCCCGGGCCCTCGGCCCGACCTCACTGGCCGCCCAGCGCCAGATCAAGGCCTGGCTCGACCCGCGGGGGCTGCTCAATCCGGGGAAGGTGTTGCCGGATTGATGCCATGGTGGGTCTAACGTGAACATACCCCCTCGGCGAGGGGTGTGGGGAAACCGGGTTTCCCCACGCCCCCGCCCGCAGGAGGGTTTGGGAGAGCGCAGCCCCTGCCTGGAGGCGGGCCGGCGTAGGGGGGGGGAAACCCCCCCCCGACGCCGCCGGCCCCGGCGTGTCCCCCCCGGGGGTTCCCGGGGCGTGCGGGCCAGGGGCTCGCGTGGGCAGGGGTGTGGGGAAACCCGGTTTCCCCACCCCCCTCGCCGAGGGCGTATGTTCACGTTAGCCGTCCATGCGGCTCCGTCGCACACGAACAGGATGAAACCAGGTTGTTCCTGGGAGGGCGACGCCCTCCCAGACCCTCCCACCGGGTGAGCGTCCGGGGAAACCCGCTGTCCCCCGCCTCCCAACAATGACGGGATGAAACATCTGCATGTCACCCTCGGCGACGAACCGGTGGACCTGCTCCCCGAGCGGGCGCTGTTCTGGCCGCGCGAACGCACCCTGATCGTCGCCGATACCCACTTTGGCAAGGCCGCCAGTTTCCGCGTCGCGGCCATCGCCGTTCCCGAGAGCGCCGCGGCCGACCTGACCCGGCTCAACCGCGCCCTGGAGCGCACCGGCGCCAGCCGCCTGGCGCTGCTGGGCGACTTCCTCCACGCCCGCGCCGGCCGCGCGCTGGCCGTGCTCGCCGCCATCGCCGCCTGGCGCGCGGCCCATCCCCGCCTCGAGGTGGTGCTCGTGCGCGGCAACCACGATGCCCGCGCCGGCGATCCGCCTCCGGCCTGGGGCATCACCGCTGTCAATGCGCCCTTCGTCCTCGGCCCCTTCGCCCTCTGCCACTATCCCGACACCCCCGCTCCGGCCTACATCCTCGCCGGGCATCTCCATCCTGCCGTCGTTCTGACTGGGCCGGGCCGCCAGCGCGAACGGCTGCCCTGTTTCCTCATCGGCCCCACGCGGGCCATCTTGCCCGCCTTTGGCAGCTTCACCGGCCATGCCACAGTATCCCCCGCCGCCGATGAACGCGCCTATGTTGTCGCGGGGGAGGTCATCGAAGTGCGACGGCCCGGCGGGTCCTGAGGTCCCGCCGGGCCGTTCCGTTTGCAATGCAAGAGGATGTGGGCGGGCAAAGCTCGCCTATATCCTCGCATCGGGCAAGTGGTGTGGGGAAATCCGGTTTCCCCTGCTTTCATCCTGGCCACTCATGCCGCCGGGCGGCACACCGGCGGGATGAACATGCTTCCTGGGAGGGCTTCGCCCTCCCAAACCTTCCCACCGGGCGGGGGGCTGGGGAAACCCGGTTTCCCCAGCCCCCTGCTTGAGGGCGAGACCTTCCCGCGGGTGGGGGCGTGAGGAAACCCGGTTTCCCCATCTCCCTGCGCACGGGCTGCGCCCTCACCCTCCTGCGGGCGGGGGGATGGGGGAACCTGGTTCCCCCATGTTCACGTTAGCGCCGTGAACAGCGCGTTGATCGCGTATGCGATGGTCCCGAAGGTGAGCAGGGTGATCACTGCCGCCAGCACCAGGGCCGTGGTTTCCGAAACCTCCCCGAACAGTCCCCGGCTCTCCGCGCGTTCTGCACGACCCACCACCTGCGCCGCGCGCTGGTTCATTGCTTCCATGGCTGTTACCTCTTCGAGACTGTCTCAATAACAGGACCTACGCGGTCGCCTTCCGGCGGGGAGAGGTAGAGGGCCTGCGGCCCTCCACGGTTTCGCCGGGCTGCCTGGCCGCCGCGGGCGGGAAAGGGGAGTATACGGAGAGGCTGCGCCTCCCCGCATCCCCTCCACTGCGTAACCCCTGTCAAATTACGGAGGGTTGCGCTGCCCTCACTCAGAGTAGCGAACCAATGGTTCGGTGTGGAGGGTCGCCTTACCTTTCCTTCCTTGCATGATTCCTCTCCCTGGCAGGGAAGAATCTCTCCTTCGCGGATGTTTCATCCGGCCTGGCCAGCAACTCGTGTGGCACACACGAGGGCGCCTGGTTTCTACCAAAGCGTCTTAGAGACGCCGCAAGCTCGTGAGCGCTGGAGCGCTTCCTGCTGCATTGAGCGGCAATCTACAATCCGCAATCTAAAATCTAAAATGGTTTCCCCGCGGTGACAGAATGTTTACCTTCTGGTTACGCCACTGGTTTGTCACGTGGCTTATCATGGAAGACAGTGGGAGGGGCCGGGCACAGCCCTCCCCAGAAAAAACTACTACCCTGGAGAGGAGAACCCATGACCGACCTGCTGGCCATGCTGCTCTGCACCGCCTTGCCGGCAATGCTGCTCCTGGCCCTCATCGTCTGGCTGGCGCGCCGGCCCGCGCGACCGCGCACCGTCAATCCGTATGTCACGCCCCCGGCCGGGCGCGTCACGCCGGAACGGTTCGTGGAGTTCGACGCCCTGGTGCAGCGCTGGGTGGCCGAGGAGCGTCTCGCGCCGGCGGTAGGGGCCACCATTCGCGGGCTGATCGCCGCCGACTACGCCGCCGCCGGGTTCGGCGCGTTGCCTTCCGCGGCTCCGACCGCGCCGGCGCCCGCCGCGCCCCCACCCGCCCCGGCGCCCGCCGCGCCTCTCGCGCCCTCCGGCGATGCCGCTCCCCTCGTCGCGCCGGCCCCCGCTCCTGTCGCCACCGAGCCGCCCCCGCGGGTGAGCGGCCGTTCCTGGGGCGCGGCCCTGCTCGCCCTGGGCACCCGCCGCGCCCTGCTCTACCTGGGCGCGTTCTTGCTGGTCATTTCCAGCCTGACCCTGGTGATCTTCAACTGGGCCAGTTTTTCCCCGCTGGCGCAGTTTGCGATCCTCGCCGGCACCACTGTCGCCCTCTGGGGGTTAGGGGCGTGGATGGCGCGCCAGCCGGCCCTGGGCGCCGCGGGCGCCAATTTGCAGGCCGTGGCCGCCCTGCTCGTCCCCGTGGTCGGTTTTGCCCTGTCCCGTCCCGGTCTGCTCGATCTGGCTCCGCGCCCGGCCTGGCAACTGGCCTCGGCCCTCAGCCTGGGGCTGTACCTGCTCAGCGCCTGGCGCACCCGGCGCGCCTTCTACGCCAGCGCGGCGGTGGTTGCCGCGCTCAGCCTGATCTTCGCCGCCCCCGCGTCCTTCGATCAGGGATGGAAAAGTGCCGTTGCCACGATCTTCCTGGCGACCCTGGTGCCCCTTACCATCCGCCTGCGGTCAGCCGGCGCCCCGGGGCCGGCTGCGGGGGTCGCCCGTGTCAGCCTGGTAGGGGCGCCACTGCTGACCCTGGGCGCTTGCGCCCTCTTCCTGGCCGGTTTGAGCGACGGCCGCGCCTTCGGCGTCACCCTCCTGGCCGCGACCCTGTTCTGTGTCCTGCGCTACCGGGCCGACGGGCGCGGCTGGTGGTTGTGGGCCGCCGTCGCGCCACCGCCCCTGGCGCTGGTGGTGATCCTCGCCGACTTCGCTCTGCCCCTGCGCGTGCAGGCATTGGCCCTGGCCCTTCTGGCCCTGGCCTACCTGTGGTTGAGCGCGGGCCTTGAACGCCGCGTGCGCCCCGCCGCCGCGCCGCTGGCCGGCGGCGCGCTGCTCATCGGCGCGCTGGTCCTGCTTCCGGCGAGCCTGGATCTGAACGTGGCACGCTTCGCCCTCGGCCCCCTTGCGGCCCTGGGCCTCAGCGCCGTGGCGCTGGTCGAACGGGAGCGCTTCGCCTGGCTCGGCGCCAGACGCGACGGTGTGGCCGCCGCGGCGCTCGTCGGGGGGGGCGCCACGCTCACCGGCTGGCTGGGCGCGTTGCTCACCCTGACGCCCCTCAACGACGGGCAGATCGGCCTGATCCTCCTGCCCCTGGCGGCGATGGCCTTCGCCGGCGCCCGCTGGTGGCCCGGGGCGCTCCGTCCCGCCTACGATCCTGCCCTCCAGACCCTGGGGGTGCTCATTGCCCTGGTCGCCGGTGGCCTGGCCCTGGAACACGCCGCGACCCAACTCCTGGGCGCGCTGCTGCTGACGCTGATCTTCGGCGGGCAGGCCGCGCTGCGCCGCGGCTGGCCCTGGGCCGTCCTCAGCCTGGGCGCGGGTCTCCTCGCGGCCTGGTTCGCCCTCGACCGTTTCGCTGCCGGCGCAGCCTGGCCCCGCGCCGCGACACTGAGCGCCCTGGCCCTGAGCGTCGCCTACACCCTCGGCGGCGAACGGCTCCGCGCCACCGCGCTGCGCTACTGGACCTGGCCGGCGCTCGTCTGGGGCGCGCTCGCGGGCTTGTTCGCCGCCGCGCTAGCCCTGTCCCAGGCCTTCGATCAGCATCCCCTCGCCGCGCTCACGTTCCTGGGCCTGGCGGGGCTGGCGGCGCTGCACAGCCACCGCTGGCGCCAACCGCTGCTCGGCTATGGCGCGGCGCCGCTCCTGGCCGCCGGCGCGCTCATCGCCGCCGGGCAGGGCTTCTTCACCGCCTGGCAACCTCGGCCCGGTGACCTGGCCCTGGTGGTCTGCGGCCTGGCCCTGGGCCTGGCGCTGGTCGGCCAGGCCCTGCGCCGCGTCGCCCGGCCCTACGCGCTGCCCTACGAGTGGGTAGCCTTTTTCCTCCTGCCCCTCGCGCCGTTGCTGGCCCTCGGCGACACGGCGCGCCTTACCCTCACATGGGGGAGTATGGCCGCTCTCTACGCCCTCGCGCTCTGGCGCTACCGGCAACCCTGGTTCCTGGCCCTGGCCTTCGTCGCGGCCGACCTGGCAGCGCTCCACGCTTTCGCCTGGCGCTTGCCCGACCAACCACCCGAGCAGGCCGGCCTGTTGCTGGCGGGGCTGGTGTGGCTCCAGGCGCTGGGCAGCGCCGGGCTGCGGCGCGGATCGGCCCCCTGGAACGCCGCGGGGCCGTGGGGCTACGGAAGCGCCGCGCTCGGCGGGGCTGGGGCCCTGGCCCTGGCCGGCGTCAGTGACGGGGCGCTGGCCGGCGCCGCCCTGGCCCTGGCGGCGCTGCTCGCCGTGCTGGCGCAGATCGAGCGCCGCGAGGCCGTGGCCTGGGCCAGTCTGGCGCTGGCGGTGCCGGGGGCCTGGCTGGCGCACACCGCCGCGGGGCTGGAGGGCGCCTGGGCCGCGGCCTGGCTGGTGCTCGAACTGGTCGGGCTGAGCCTGCTGGGCTGGCTGGCGCTGCGCTTCGGCCTGGATCTCTGGCGGCGCGTTACCGGTGTCGGCGCGCTTGGCGCGGCCGTGCTGCTCACGCTGGGCGCCGCCCTGGGCGGCCAATTCGCGCCGCTGACCTTCGCCCTGGCGAGCCTGGGCCTGCTGCTGGCGACCCTGGCCGTGCGCGAGCGGCAGCCCGGCTACGCCTACGGCGCCGGCGGGGCCTTTGTCGGCGCGGCCCTCAGCCAGCTCGCCGGCTGGGGCGTGCGCGAGTTGCAGTGGTACGTCATTCCGGCGGGGCTGTACCTGCTCGTCCTGGCGGGGGGATTGCGCCGCTTCCAGGGCCGGCGGCGCATCTCGCAACTCATCGAAGCCGCGGCAGTCATGCTGCTGCTCGGCGTCACCACAGCGCAGGCCCTGTTGCCCACGGGCGGCCTGTTCTACTCGTTGCTGCTCTTCGGCGAGTCACTGCTGATGGCGACCTACGGCGCCCTCTCGCGGCTGCGCGTGCCCTTCGTGGGCGGGATCGCCTTCTTCGTGGCCGGGGTGCTGTGGATGACGGTTGACACGGTGCGCCTGGCCAACCAGTGGGTCATCCTGGGGATCGTCGGCCTGTTGATGGTGCTGGCCTACGTTATTCTGGAGCGCCACCAGGAGCGCCTGCTGCGGGCCGGGCGCTACTGGGCGGGGCAACTACGGGCGTGGGAGTAGCCGCTCCCATTTGAGATTGCGGATGGTAGATTGCCGCGGCATGGAGAGGGGTTGCTTCCACGGGCAGGGGCGTGGGGAAACCCGGTTTCCCCACGCCCCTCCGACCTGACAGGCCGGGAACCCGGGAGAGCCGCGACTCGCGCCGACCCTGCCCGGGCCCTCACCCCACGCTTCCAATCAATGGGCCTGGGCCGAACCGCGGCTCCCGTACTTCGCCATCGTCTCGTCGTCGGTGATCGGGTTGCGGAGATTATCCACCAGTTCCATAATCTCCCTCGGCGGGGCCTTGGTCACCAGACTTACCACGACGCAGAGGATGATCGCCACCGGCAGGCCGAAAATGCCCGCGGCCAGGTGGGTGATGCCCAGCACGTTAAAGGCCGGGTTCACATAGTTCGTCGCCATGTAGAAGATGGTGACGACCAGACCGCCGATCATACCCGCGATCGCCCCGGGACCATTGGCGCGCCGCCAGAAGATGCCCAGCAGCACGATGGGGAAGAAGGTTGCCGCGGCCATCGAGAAGGCCCAGGCCACCATCTGGGCGATCAGCGCCAGCCGGGGGAGGGCCAGCAGCGCGGCAACAACGGCGGCCACTACGATCATTCCCTTGCCCAGCATGATGCGGGTTTGCAGGCTGGCCCTGGGGTTGATCGTGCGGAAGTAGATGTCGTGGGCCACTGCCGAGGCGATCACCACCAGCAACCCGTCGGCGGTGGAGAGGGCCGCGGCCAGGCCACCGGCGGCCACCAGCGCGCCGATGGTGAAGGGCAGACCCGCGATATCGGGCGCCGAGAGCACCACCAGGTCGCCGTCAATGGTCGCGGCAGTCGGCGTGCCGATCTCGCCATACTGGACGATCCCGTCCACCGATTTCTCGGTCACCCCGGTGCCGGAGATCTCGCCAGCGCGACCGGTCTTGTCATCGATCTTCTCGAAAGGACCGAGGTCAATGAGGCCGTTGCCGTTCAGATCCTCGACAACCACCGCCTTGGACTTCTCCAGGTTCTTCACCCAGGAGGGCTCCTTACCGATCTCCACACCGTTGATAGCGCTGAAATCGCGGATGGCGATCAACCCATTGCGGCCCCAGGTTTCCGTCCAGGCCGGCAGGTCGCTGACCTGCTTGCCAACCACGTTCTCGAGAATGTTCCAGCGCGAGAAGGCCGCGTAGGCCGGGGCGGTGAAGTAGAGCAGGAAGATGAAGAACAGCGACCAGCCCACGCTCATCCGGCTCTCTCTTACCGAGGGCACGGTGTAGAAGCGGATGAGAATGTGCGGCAGGCCGGCGGTGCCCAGCATGAGACAGGCCATCAGCGCCAGGAAGTTCCAGGGCGTGCCGCGCCAGTCGCCGAGTTCGGGCCGCTTGGCGTCAGGAATGGTGATCGCCTCGGGCGGGGTAAGGGAGGCGCCGAACTGGGTGTTGATCTGGGTCACGGCGGCGCGCGCCGAGGCGTTGCTCATGCCCTCATTGAAGGGCGGAACATAGCCGCTGGTGACGAACTTGCCCGGCACCACCGGCGACTCAGCGGTCTTGGACAGGCCCTGCTCCTGTTCGAGGCGCATAATGTTCTGCAGCGCCTGGCCGTAGCTCAACTGCGGGATGGGGAAGCCGGTGAGCTTGATCGAGAGGAAGGTCACCGGGATCAAGTAGGCCGTAATCAGAATGATGTACTGGGCCACCTGGGTCCAGGTTACGGCCTTCATCCCGCCGAGGAACGAGCAGACCAGCACGCCGGAGAGCCCCAGCACCACACCGAGGCGGAAGTCCACGCCGACGAAGCGCTGCATGATCAGGCCAACGCCCACGACCTGGGCGGTCACATAGGTGAGGCTCACGATAATGGCGCAGATGGCGGCCACGACACGGGCAGTGTTGCCACCGAAGCGCGCGCCCACGAAGTCAGGGATGGTGTACTGGCCGAACTTGCGCAGGTAGGGCGCAAAGAGCAGGGCCAGCAGCACGTAGCCGCCGGTCCAGCCCATAATGTAGGCCAGACCATCGTACCCGATCAGGAAGAGCGTACCGGCCATCGAGATGAACGAGGCGGCGCTCATCCAGTCGGCGCCGGTGGCCATGCCGTTGAACACGGCCGGCACGTTGCGCCCGGCGACGTAGTACTCATCGAGCAGCTTGGTGCGCGAGATGATCCCGATGGTGGCGTACAGCGCCATGGTCAGCAGCAGGAAGACCCAGCCGATGATCCGCGACGGCAGACCGGCGAAGACCTCCAGCAGCAACATGATGGTCGAGACGATAAGGAAGCCGATGGTAAAGAGCCCATAGTACCGCGCCATCTTGTTGCGGAAGACGCTCTGGGCGCTCGAAGAAGAGACAGCCATGGTCACACTCCTGACACTTGCAACACCACTCGTCAGCGGATAGCCCGTGGAGGGCGAGCCGCGGCTGGCCGGCTCTGGCGGTGACACCGTCGTTCAACCACGGGGCGCACAAATGCGACTGAGCGCGATACCAGTTGCGTCGGAACAGCGACGCTCGTGATGGACGGCGCGGCGCTAGCGGTCGCGGTCGCTCAGGCCGTACTTCTGATCCAGCTTGTTCATCGCGTAGGCGTAGTAGAAGATCAGGATCACGAAGACCACCAGCGATCCCTGCGATCCCATGTAGTAGCCCAGCGGGAAGCCGGCGATCACGATGTTGTTCAACTGATTGACGATCAACACCGGCACATACGAGACCGCGAACCAGATGATGATCAGCGTGGTGATCAGGCGCAGGTTCTCTCGCCAGTACAACCTGGCGCGCTCCTCGGCAGGGAGCTTGGTGAGGTCGGTCATTGAGGGCCTCCTTGCTCGCTACGTTCGACGCTTCGTGGCGCCTTCCACTGCGCAATCGCATCCGCCTCCCGAAGCCATGCGGTTTCGGCGAACACGGGCGAATCATCCCGCCACGACGAGCCTGGTACGCGGAGAGATGCGAGAAGTGACCGCGTTCCGCGGCGCACCCCTCAGAACCGATGTTTCGGGTTATTCGATGGATTGCTCGGTGTCACCAGCCTACCAGAGCTTTTTCATGCCCGTTTAAGATTTGTGTAAAGTTTCTGTAAAGCCTGCGGGAGTGGCCCCAGATCTGAGGGCAGCGGTGTGGGGAACCCTGGCTTCTCCATCCCGCCGGGGGCGGCGGCGGCGCCCATTCCGAACCAGCGCTCGTTCAGCCGCGCGAAGGCGCCGTCGCGTCGCAGAGCGTCGAGGATGCGGTTGACTTCGGCTTCGAGCCGGAAGGCCGGACGGGGGAAGGCCAGCGCCAGAGGTTCGCTGGTCAGCGCCGCGACGATGCGCAGATCGGCACGGCCCCGGGTCGCCTCCAGCGCCGTCACCATGTCGGTGATGACCGCGTCGAGCCGGCCCGCCCGCAGGTCGGACAGGGCCGCCGCGGGGTCGTCATAGTTCGGGCGGAGCGTGAAACCCGCGCCCTCGCGCAGCATGCGCCGGGCCAGGGCGTCGGCGTCGGCGCCCAGGGCCACCCCGACCACCCGGCCGCGCAGATCGGCCATCCCGGCGACAGGCGCGCCGGCGGGCGCGACCAGCACCTGCCCGACATCGAAGTAGAAATGTGAGAAGCGGGCGCGGAAGCCCTGTTCGGGGGCGTAGGGCAGGGCCGAGGCGATCATGTCGGCCCGGCCGCTCACCAGGGTGTCGTACAGCCCGTCGAAGCCCGTGGGCACGAACTCGACCGTTACGCCCAGTGCCGCAGCGATGGCCCGGGCCAGTTCGATATCGTAGCCGGTCAGTTCCCCATGCTCTTCGAAGGCAAATGGCCGGAAGCCCACGTCGGTCGCTACCCGCAAGGTTCCCCGGCGTTGCACCTCTGCCCAGACCGGGTCGAGGGGCGCGCCGCGCGCCCCGCCCTCGGCGCTCCAGGCCAGCAGCGCGTACAGCACCAGCACCCCGATTGCCATCCCATCATACAGTGCTCTGGACATTGATCACACCTGCGCCGCTAGTCGCATCAGCCGTCCATGCGGCTGCGCCGCACCCCGACGGGATGAACACAGGTTCTTCCTGGGAGGGCTGCGCCCGCCCACACCTTCCCGCGGGCGCGGGCGTGGGGAAACCCGGTGTCCCCAGCCCCCTGCGCACGGGCTGCGCCCCCACGCCCCTGCCCGCAGGAGGGCCTCTGGCCCTCCCAGCCCCCTGCGCACGGGCTGCGCCCTTACCTTCCCGCGGGCGCGGGCGTGGGGAAACCCGGTGTCCCCAGCCCCCTGCGCACGGGCTGCGCCCTTACCTTCCCACGGGCGGGGGGATGGGGAAACCCGGTGTCCCCAGCCCCCTGCGCACGGGCTGCGCCCTTACCTTCCCGCGGGCGGGGGGATGGGGGAACCTGGTTCCCCCATAGTCACGTGAGACGATCATGCGCATGGCTCACACCGCCCGCTGCAACCGGCCCGGCAGCGCGGGCGAGACGCCCGCGCCACGGCGCCGCGGGCAAGCTGCCCGCGCTCCCAACCTATGTTCACCTCAGCCGTCCATGCGATTCGCGCACAACGCCCGATGAACATCGCCTGGGAGCGCGGGCGGCCCGCCCGCGTCGCGTCTCCGCGGGCAAGGTGACGGCCCCCCTCCCCAGCCCTCCCCCCGCTGGGGGGAG
>DAOTYR010000319.1:0-25818 GCA_034434655.1 Chloroflexaceae bacterium | reverse complement strand
ATGCGCCGCTCCCGAACGCACCGCGCCCCCGAGTCCTGATCGCGCGGTGTGAGCGGGAAAAGCATGCACTCCCTTTCTCACACCCCGTACCTGTTCACTCCTGGGGTAACGCCCGCGCCTGGGAACGAGGGCGTCCCGCCCTCAGTCGCCTCTACGCGGGCAAGCTGCCCGCGCTCCCAGGAGAGATGTAAAGACGTACCACATCCCCACGGTTGACGCACGGGAGGCCCGCTGCTATAATCGCCGTCACGTCCGCTTCCTTCCGGCTCCTTCGGAGGCGCATCACTCTATGGGGATCTTCAGCTACCTTACCACGCCTGATCCCGCCTTTGGCCCCCTGGCCTGGACCTTCTTCATCATCCAGATCCTGGGGGTGGGCGCCGGCGCGTATCTCTATTTCCGGCATACCGAACGCAACCCTGCCCGCCAGACCTTTATGCGCCAGCTTGGGATCGCCCTGATGATCCTCGGTGGAGTAGGCGTGCTTATCGGCGCCCTGCGCCTGCTGAATGTCCCCGTGTTCAACCAGCGCATCTGGTTCTGGATCCAGGCTCTGGTTGAAGCCGGCGTCGCCGTGTACGTCGTCTACTACATGCGCAGCGTGCTGCCCGGCCTCGAACGCGCAGCCGCCACCAGGGGGCGCGGCCCGCGCGCCGCGCCGCGCGTCACCGCCGGCGACACGGCTCCCGTAGCGCCCCGCCCCGTCGCTACCACCGGGCGCCGCGAGGCCCGCCGTGAACGGAAGCGCAAGAGTCGGTAGTTTATCTCTTTACGTTCGCCATGAGTCAAGTGAAGGGCCGGAAGTGTTTCTTGCACTTCCGGCCCTTGTTCGTGAGCGTGGGGGAACCGGGTCCCCCCATCCCCCCGCCTGCGGGCGGGTCCGGCAGGGCAAAGCCCTCGGAGAGATGTGGGGGAACCGGGTTCCCCCATCCCCCCGCCTGCGGGCGGGTCCGGCAGGGCAAAGCCCTCGGAGAGGGGTGGGGGAACCGGGTTCCCCCATCCCCCCGCCCGCGGGAGAGTTTGATAGGGCAAAGCCCTCGGAGAGGGGATGGGGGAACCGGGTTCCCCCATCCCCCCGCCCGCGGGAGAGTTTGATAGGGCAAAGCCCTCGGAGAGGGGTGGGGGAACCGGGTTTCCCCATCCCCCCGCCCGCGGGAGAGTTTGATAGGGCAAAGCCCTCAAGCAGGCGAGGGGAAACCGGGTTTCCCCTCGCCCCGGCCCGTGGGCGGGTCCGGCAGGGCAAAGCCCTCGGAGAGGGGTGGGGGAACCCGGTTCCCCCATCCCCCCCGCCTGCGGGCGGGTCTGGCAGGGCAAAGCCCTCGGAGAGGGGTGGGGGAACCGGGTTCCCCCATCCCCCCCGCCTGCGGGCGGGTCCGGCAGTGCCGCGCCCCCCACCCAGGCCCCCCACCGGTCAGACGGGGCCGTCACCGCCGCAGCAGCGGCAGGTAGACCTGGAAGCCTGCGCTGAGACCGCCGGTGAGCCGCACGGGGCCATGGGCCACCTCGTCGCCGTCGGCTTCCACCTCCACGAGCCAGTACCAGTAGTTCCGGCCTGCTTCGGCGGCGGCGTCAACCACGCGGTAGCTTTCGCCGCTCGTCGCGCTCCCCCGGCTCACGACCTCGGCGATCTGGATCGCCCCGACGCGCGTCGCCGTCTCGCTCCGGTAGATCCGGAACCGGGCGGTGTCGATCTCGATACCGGTGATCCAGCGCACCACCACCCCTTCACCCGCGCGCGTGGCGCTGAAGTGCAGCAAGGCGATCGCCGTCGGGCTGAAGGGCGAGTTCGCCGTCGCGCTGTTGTTGTCGGAGGTCAGGTCGCTGCCGTTGGCGCCATCGTCGCTGATGCTGGCCGTGTTGGCGATCTGGGCCACCCCGGCGGGCAGGCTGGCGTTCACCTGCGCGGCGAAGACCACGCTGCCGCCGCTGCCTGCGGGCAGGCTGCCGATGGTGAAGGCGCAGGTCGCGCCGGCAGGGGCGCCGTCGGCGCAACTCCAGCCCGCGCTGCTGCCCGCGGCGTGGAAGGTGGTGTTGGCCGGCACCGTCTCGGTGATCACCACCCCCGTCGCGCCCTGGTTGCCGGTGTTGGCGTAGGTGAGCGTGTAGGCGATCACCGCGCCGGGGGTCGCCGTCGCGCCTCCGTCACTCTTGGTCAGCGCCAGGTCGGGCGCAGCGTTCAGCGGCGTGCTGTCATCAGCCACGTTGTCGGAGGCGTCGCGGTCGGCGCCCCTGGCGCCATCGTCGCTGATGCGCGCCGCGTTGAGCACCTCGTTCACCCCCGCCGGCAACGGGTCGTTCACCCGCACCACGAAGCTGAGCGTGCCCGAAGCGCCAGCGGGGAGGTCGCCCACGGCATAGACGCACTCGCTGCCCGCGCTGGCGCCGGGCGCGCAGCTCCAGCCGGCGTTCTCGGCCAGGCTGGGGTCGAAGCTGGTGTGCAGCGGCACTGTCTCGCGCAGGGTCACGCCGCTGACATCAATGCCGCCGGTGTTGGTGTAGTGCAGGCTGAAGCGGATCAGCCCGCCCGGCTCGGCGCTGGCTCCGCCGTCGCTCTTGGTCAGGGCCAGATCGGGCCGCACGTAGTCGGTGTCGCTGGCGCGATTGTTGCCCTCATTCGCGTCCATTCCATTCGACCCATCGTCGCGGACCTCGGCGCTGTTGGTGATCTCGCCGTCGCTGTCAACGAATGGATCGGCGACGGTGACGGTGACGGTGCGGCTCACCTCAGCGCCGGCGGGGAGGTCGAAGGGCGGCCAGGTCACCACCCCGCCGCTCTCCACGCCGCCGTCGCCGGCGCTCACGAAGGTCACCCCGGTGGGCAGAATGTCGCTGACCTCCACCCCCGTGGCGCCGCGGTTGCCCACGTTGCGCACGCGCAGGGTGTAGGTGAGCGTCTGCCCGGGGAGGACGAAGCTCTCGCCGTCGTCCTTGGTCACCTCCAGGTCGGGCGCGGCGATGAGTGGGGTGCTGTCGCTGGCCGTGTTGTCGGTGACATTGCCCTCCGCGCCGTTGCTGCCATCGTCGCCGATGCTGGCGGTGTTGGCGACCTGGGTCGCCCCGGCGGGCACGCCGGCGTTCACACGCACCGCGAAGGTCGCGCTGCCGCTCGCCCCCGCCGCCAGGTTGCCGATGGTGAAGGCGCAGGTCGCGCCGGCAGGGGCGCCGTCGGCGCAACTCCAGCCCGCGGTGCTGCCCGCGGCGTGGAAGGTGGTGTTGGCCGGCACCGTCTCGGTGATCACCACCCCCGTCGCGCCCTGGTTGCCGGTGTTGGCGTAGGTGAGCGTGTAGGCGATCACCTGGCCCGGCTCGGCGCTGGTGCCGCCGTCGTCCTTGGTCAGCGCCAGGTCGGGCGCGGCGTCGAGCGGCGCGCTGTCGCTGGCCGTGTTGTCCGACGCATCCAGATCGGCGCCGTTGCTGCCATCGTCGCTGATGCTGGCGGTGTTGGCGATCTGCGTCGCCCCGGCGGGCACGGCGGCGTTCACCCGCACCGCGAAGGTCGCGCTGCCGCTCGCCCCCGCCGCCAGGTTGCCAATGGTGAGGGCGCAAGTCGCGCCGGCAGGGGCGCCGTCGGCGCAGCTCCAGCCCGCGGTGCTGGCCGCAGCGTTGAAGGTGGCGTTGGCCGGCACGATCTCGGTGATCACTACCCCGGTCGCGTCCTGGTTGCCGGTGTTAGCGTAGGTGAGCGTGTAGACAATGACCGCGCCGGGGGTCGCCGTCGCGCCTCCATCACTCTTGGTCAGCGCCAGATCTACCCCGATGGTCGTCAACACGGCGCTGTTGCTCGCGCTGCTCAGGCTGCGCTCACCCGTGCTGTCGCCAGGCAGGCTGCTCGCCGAACCGGTCGCGGTGTTGAGAATGGTTGCGCCCACCGTCAGCGGGTCGTCCAGGGTGAGGCGGAAGGTGAAGTCACGGCTCGCCCCGGCGGGGATGCTGCCGCCGGTGTAGCGCACGGTGAGCGCGCCGTCGGTGTATGAATCGTAGGTGAAGCCAGCCGGCGTGCTCACCTCCGCGGCGTTCACGAAGACCGCGTCCAGGGAGTCCAGGATTTGCACATCGAAGGCCTCCGCCGTGCCGCTGTTGCGCACCGTCAGCGTCACCTCGACGGTCTGGCCGGCGTAGGCGCGGGTCGGGTTGAAGCTCTTGGCGATCTCCAGCCGCGGCTCGACCACGGTGACGGTCACCTCGTTGCTGGCGACCGGCGCGCCGCTGCCGATGGTCACGCTGGCGCGGTTGGTCAGCGTGGTCGGGGTTGGCGGCAGACCCGCATTGCCGGCCTCGTCGAGCACGCGGGCCTGCAGGCGCACGCGGAAGGCGTTGTTGCTGGCATCGTTGTCCACAACCACGTTGATCGCGCCGAAGCTGATCGTCACATCGTCGCCGCTGCCGGCGCCGCCGCTCACCGTGGGAGCGGGCGCCGCGCCGTTGAAGCCGCTGGTGTCCACCGTCACCGAACCGGGGACGAAGGCCAGACCGGCGGGCAGGTCGTCCACCAGGGTGAGCGACGGCGTGGCGCCCTCGGGCAACGCGACCACCAGCTCGTAGGTCACGATCTCGCCGATGGTCACGTCGGCGCCGCTAGTGTGGGCCGCCGAGGTGCTTACCAGGGCTTTGATCAGGTCGGGCTGATCAATGGTGAAGCTGACACTGCCGGCGATCTCGTAGTCGTCGAGCGCGCCGCTGCCGAGCAGGTCGTCGCCATCGGCCAGGCCATCGCCCTCGGAGCGCTCGTCGGGGCTATCGCCGTCGAGGGTGCTCCACACCGCGCTGGCGCGGTTGGTGATCGTCTGACCGGGGCTGACGGCGCCGCCGATCTCGGCGCGGAACTCGAGCGTGACGCTCGCACCGGGGGGCAGGTCGAAGCTGCCGCTGGCGGGCACACGCGCCACCCCGCCGCTGATGTCCGCCGCCGGTGGCGCAATGCCCGTGGCGCTCACCCCAACCAGTGCGGCATTGATCAGCCCCGCCGGGATGGGGTCGGTCACCACCACATCGTAGGCTGTGCCGACGCTGTCGGGGGCGTGGCCGATCACCACCCGGTAGGTCACCTCGCCACCCGCGTCGGCGGGACTCGGCGGGGTGAGGATGCTCTTGGCGATGCTCAGCACCGGCTCGACGACCGTCAGCGCGCGCGCTTCGGGGGCGTTCACCGTCACCGTAGCACCTGTGTTCGGGTTGGTATAACCGAGCCGGGCGGTGTTGGTCAGGGTCGCGCCGTTCTGGTTGCCGCTGACGTTGAGCACGCGGGCCTGGAGGCGCACCAGGAAGGCGTTGTTATTCGGATTGTTGTCATCGGTCGTGGTCACGTCGGGGAAGGTCAGCACCAGGTCCTCGCCGCTGGCGCCGGGCACGGCGGCGGGGCCGCTGCGGATCACGCTCAGGCTGCCTATATCGCCGGCGTAGGGCGCGGCCAGGTTCGGATCGGCGGTGATGATCGCGTGGCTCACATAGGCCAGACCGGCCGGCAGGTCATCGGTCACCACAAGACCCTGGGTGACGCCCTCGGGCAGGGTCACGCGCAGGTCGAAGGTGACCAGTTCGCCGATGGTGTACTGGGCCGGGATGGGGGCCAGCTTCTCGATGGTCGGCGTCGCCAGGGTGACGCTGGCCGTCGCGGACGCGGCATAATCGTTGACGCCGCCGGAACCATCGCGCTCGCCAGTGCCACTGCCGGGCGCGCCGGGGGTGGCCGAGCCGGTGGGGTTGGTGATCGTGCCGTTGTCACCGGGCAGACTGGTGTAGGTCAGGCCGGCGGTGCTGGTCAGGGTGCGGCCATTGACCGCACCGGCGTTCACCCTGGCGCTGTACTCGACCGTCACCGAGCCGCCGGGGGGGATCTGGTCAACCACGATGTCCACCGTGTTGCCCGCGCTGGTATTCGTTGTCCCGCTGGCGCCGCCGGCGAGGGTGACCGTGACACTGGACAGGTCGAGGCTCAGATCGGCGGGCAGCGCATCGCGCAGGCGCGCATCGAAGGCTGTGGTGACGTTGGCGCCGGTGGCGTTGGTGTAGGTGACGCGGTAGGTCACGGTGTCGCCGGCGTCGGTGGGGCTGGTCAGGACCTGCCTGGTCAGGGTGAGCGACGGTTCGGCGATGCGCACGTTCACACTATTTGATGCCGGGCCGATCTGCACATTATTGACGCGCACGGTGAAGTCGTTGGGGCGATTGTCACCGGCATCGTTGCTGCCGGCGACGGTATTGTCCACCAGGGCATTGAACTCGACCACGACGAACTCATCATCGGCGTCCGAGTCGCTGTTGGTCAGCGTGCCGAGGATGAAGGTCGGGTCGGTTCCGGTGCCGAAGCTGGCCGGGCTGATCGCGCTCGCGGGCAAGGGGCAGGTGATGCTGCTGGAGGGCAGGGCGGCCAGGGTGGCGCTGTTGCCGCTCACGTTCAGGTTGGCGCAACCGGGCAGGGCGGTGGTGATGGTCGAGGAACTGATCCCGCCGCCGTTGGCCACGAAGGCCACCCGCGCGCTGCCGTCGTTGAGGAAGGTCAACCCACCTCCGGGCAGATTATCCAGGAGGCGGAAGTCAGGCGCGCTGCCCTCGGCCAGGCGCACGGCCAGGCGGTAGCGCACGATCTCGCCGATGGCCACGCGGATGGGCGAGCCGGTTTCGAGCGTATGCGCCTCGGAGGTGGCGACGATGCTCTTGGTCGGCTGGGGGGCAATAATCGTCAGCGTGGCGGGGTCGCTGGCGGTGGCGATGCGTTCGCCGGTCTCCGCGCCCGGCGCGCCGGGGGTGGCCGAGCCGGTGGGGTTGGCGCCGGCGGCAGCGCCGTTGGGACCGGGCAGGCTGGTGTAGCTCAGGTTGGCCGTGTTGGTGACCTGCTGGCCGGGGGTGACACTGCTTCCCACCGTGGCGCTGTACTCGATGCGCACCGAACCGCCAGGGGGCACCCGGTCAATAGTGACCTCCACCGTGTTGCCGGCGCTGGCGTTGGCAGCGCCAACGGCGCCGCCATTCAGGGTCACGTTGACACTGGCCAGGTTGAGCGTCAGATTGGCAGGCAGCGCATCAGTAATGCGCACATCGAAGGCATCAGTGACATTGGCGCCCGCGGGGTTGGCATAGTCAATGCGGTAGGTGACCGTATCCCCCGCGTCGCCGGTCGCACTGGCGGGATTGATGATCACCTTATCGAGGGTGCGGGCCGGCTCGACCACGCGCGCGGCGACGCTGTTCGAGGCGATTGGCTGCGCGCCGCCGGGGGCAGTGAGCGGGCTGCCGGCGCGGTAGACGATGAAATCGTTGGCCCGCTGAATGCCGGCCGTGTTGCCGGCCACATTCTCCACCAGGGCGTTGAACTCCACGACCACGTACTCGGCGTCGAGGTCGTTGTCGGCATTGGTCAGATTGCCCAGGCTGAAGAAGACATCGGTGCCGGAGGCGTAGCTGTCATCGTTGGCGGTGGCGCTGGCCGACACGGCGGCGTCGGGCAGCGCGAAGGACGGCGCGGCCGGCGCGTTGCCGGTGATGGCGAGACCGGGGCCGCTGAGCGCGCTTGAGGTCAGGCCGGCGCCATTGCTAATGAGCGCCGCTCGCGCCGTGTTGTCGTTCAGAAAGCGCAGGCCAGGGGGCAGGCGATCCTGGATCTGGAAGTTGCTCCAGGCGCCTTCAGGGACGCGCGCGGCCAGGCGGTAGCGGACAATCTCGCCAATGGCGACCGGCGGCGTGGCGGTCTCCTCGGTGTGGGCCGCCGAGGTGGAAACCACCGTCTTCGCTAACGCCGGTAGCGCGGCGGTGACCGAGGCTTGATCGAACGGCGGGCCGGCGGGATCGACGTGGTTCGTCCCGCCCTCGTCGCCGGCATAGCCGGTGAGCGTGCCGCGGTTGAGGATCACCTGGCCGGGCTGGACAGAGGGGTCTACTTGCAGATCATACGTAATGACAATTATGTTGGAACCATTGTTTGGATGGTATCCCTGGCATGCGCCAACACTGGTATCAATCAACTGAATGCCGTTATTGAAGAGATCATCCTCAACGCCCGGCCCCCCGCCGCCGAGGTAGATGAAGGGGATGGGGCTGCCGGCGCCGTTATAGACCTTCAGGTTAAGGCCGGCGCCGCCGGTAGGGATGATCAGGCCGGGTGGGAGGATGTCGGTGATCGCAATGTCGAAGGCGCCGCGGTTACTCGAACCGGTATTTTCGATCACAATCGCAAAGCTCACCAGATCATTGGCGTCCACCCCGGCGATATTACTATCCACCGGCGTCGTAGCCAGAGCATCGGAGCCAATGACGCCGCTAAAAGGGGCGCCCGACGCGCCGGGAGGGGCGAAGGCGACCGGGCCGGGCGTGGCGGGGCTGAGGAGCGCGCCGGGGTTGCTGCTGCCGGTCACGCCCTTGCTGACCCGCAGGATCGGCTGGGTCATCAGCACCTGCACAATCGCATCGTCCGCGGCCTCCGCCAGGCCCGTCGAGTTCGACAGCCGGCGCACCTGGTTGGTGAGCAGGAGCCGGTCGGCAGTGGGCCGGTCGCTGGCCCGCACGGTCAGCAGCAAGTCGATGCGGCTGGGCAGCGACTGCGGATCGTCAAACGTGCCAAAGTTAAAGCTGACCGCGTTGCCCGTGGCGCTGACGCTAACGGTTGGATGCGGCACCGTGGCGACGGGGAAGCGGGCGCGCCAGGTGTCGGCGGGGCCGTAGGTGGCGGTGTTCACCGGGGGGACGCTGCCGGCAATCGTCGGATCGAAGGTGAACGCGGTCACCGGGAAGATCGGCAGGGGCAGGTAGTCTACCAGACGCAAGTTCTCGGCATCACTGGTAGGCAGGGTCAATTGGAGGCGATAGGTCAGGGTATCGCCGGGGGCTACCTGCACCGGATTGGGGAGGGTCGTGTTGCCGTTCAGCGCATAGATGGACTTGCTGAGCGCGCCGCGGCCAACCGTCGCGCTGGCGGCGCTTCCGTCTCCGGCGGTCGCGCCCGTGGCGCCGAGGTTAGCCACATTCAGCAGCGCGCCGGTGACGGTCACCTGATTGCGCAGGGTATCGCCTTCGTCCACACTTCGGTCGCCGGAGGGAAAATCGTCGCTGAAATCCTCCTGGATAACGGCGCGGAAGACGACGCGGGCGGTAGTGGGGCCATCATTGTACCCGGCGCAATTCGGCGGCGGGCCGCCGGTGCCGGCGGGGGGCACGCAGCCGCCGGGCAGGTTGCCGCTCTGACCACGGGTTAGCAGTTCGTCGGAGATACGGAACTGGATACTCGTTGTGCCGTCATTCGGCGCCGGCGAGTCAGGCGTATAGTTCGGCGCGACGGTGTAGTTGGCGGGGGCGAAGGGGGCGGTCGCGGCGACGAAGCCGTTGCCGTCAACCTGGAGCGTTGGCGGGAACGAGGGGTCGAAGCGCTGGCCATCAGACAGCACATCGGCCAGGGTCACCTGATTGAAAGCGAAGAAGTCAGAGATCTGCACTTCAACGGTGTACTCCAGCGTATCGCCCGGGGTAGGGCCGGCGGCGCCGGTGTCATTCACCACGCTCACGCGCTTCTGAGTGGCAATCGAACGGGCGGCGAGGGTATGGCCGGGCGCGCCGGCGGAGGCGCTCACCGATGTGGGCGGGTCGCGGGGGTCAACGGGCGTCCATGTCGCGCCGGCGCCGGCGTTGTTCTCCACCGCGCGCGGCGCGCCGCTGGCGGGGTCGAGCACGGCATTCCCGCCCGCGTCCAGCCGCGGCACATAGAAGGTAACGATCATGCTCGCGTCGGCGGCGGAGGTCGTGCCGGTGACCGAGGCGATGCGCCGGGTGAGCGTGCCGCCGGGGGTGGTCGTGGAGGGCGTGCTCACGGCGACGCTCCCGGTCGGGCTGCCGTTGACCAGCACCGCATCGAGCGCGACGAACTGCATCTGGGGCGGCAGGGTATCGCTGATCTCCAGGTTGGTCACCGTCTGGCCCGCGGCCACATCAACATCAATGCGATACTGGCGGGGGAAATTGGGGCCGGTGGCAGTTTCGTTTTCGGGGCCGAGGTAGGTCTTGCGAACCGAAAAGAGGGTTGGCGTCACCGGCTGACCGGGCCAGGCAGGAGCATTGGGATTGAAGGGGTTGAGGAGCACCGGATCGCAGCACCAGTTATCGAGCGGATCGTTGCCGAACTGGAAGCCGGCGCGGGCGAAGATCGGCAGCGGCACGCCCAGATCGGCGCTGGGGCTGATCGCAGCGCTGACGCTGATCTCGACAGGCGGCTGATCAGGGGTGAACGAACCGAAGGGCAACTGGAGCACAACCAGGGTGTCTCCGGGCGTGCCGCAGACCTGCTGCATGCTGCCATCGGTGAGCCGGGCGTAGGGATGGGGCACGCAGCCGTCGCCATCGAAGGTGATGCTGGTGGTGGTCAGCGCGGCGCCGAGGTAGGTCGCGTTCAGGAAACTGATGCCATCGTCACCGTCCATGCCGGTGGCGGGAAAGACCAGATCCACGAAAGGCCCATAGCCCGTATCCGTGGGGTGGGCATTGTCAAAGGTCACCGTGAAGGTGAACGGCTGGCCGATCGGCGCCTGGCCGGGCACATTGAGCGTGGCGACGGGCTGGCCCACGGCAAAGACAGGGCGCGGGGCGACGATGAGACCGACGATGACCGTGGCAAACGCAGCCACGGTCGCAACCAGGTGGAGCAGGCGGCGATGCATAGGGGACGAACTCCTCTGGACGAACGAAACGTACCGCGGACGCCAGGCCGGTGCGAACGTAAGACATGGCTCAGGATCGGGCGTTCTAGCCTGATCGTTGCTCCACACCTCCACAGCTCCACACCTCCACAGAACCGGTGTGGAGATCTGGAGAACTGCCGAGCTGCAGGCTGGATTGTCACGTCCGTTTGAGCCATGGCTAAGGCGTGGTTCACACCTGCGTGAGGATGGATGCCGGGGGCCAGGCCTGCCCGCATCCTCCGGTTCGCGGCGGGCCTATGGTCTTTGAGCAATGCATCCGCTCTACCGGGCTGGCCGTGGGGCTCATGGTCTTTGAGCAATGCATCCGGTCTACCGGGCTGGCCGTGGGGCTAAAGCCCTCGGCTACGGGATGCGAAGCCCGCCTGCGCGGCCGAGAGCGGATTATTTTTTCAAAGACCATACGCCCTCGGCTATGGAATGCGAAGGCCGCCAGCGCGGCCTGGAGCGGATGATGTATTCAACGACCATGGGCCCGCCACTCCTTCCCGCCCGGAGGCGACCGCGTAACTTGTGTAACTTGTAACATACCCTCTGTTTATTACGGCGCTGTTACCAGATTGTTACGCGAGAGGGGATAAGACCCATGACAAAACTAAGATGAACAATTAAGGCATGGTTCAAAACCTGCGGTTTGCGCTTGACCGTCTGGCGGGGAGGTGTGGAGGGGCCAGGCCCCTCCGCAACCTCCCCCGTGGTCTCGTGTCGAGACAGACTATCAAGTTCGTTTCCATGCCTAAGAAACAGAATAAGTTATGATATTCGAGTAGTCTATACCCGCGTTATAACAAGATTTCTACATCAATTCCCCACAAATCTGCGCTGCACACTACGCGGATGAAAAACGTCGTTGCTTTAGAGGGCTACGCTTTCCCAAAACCCACCGAATGAAAGTCCGAAGAAACCAGGTTCCCCCAGACCCCGTGCGGCCGCGCCGCGCACCGATCGGGATGAAAAAGGTGTTCCTGGGCGGGCTGCGCCCGCCCACACCCTCCCCCCGGATGGGGGGATGACGAAACCGGGTTTCCCCATCCCCCTGCGTGAGACCCTCCCCTGGGCGGGAGCACGGAGAAACCCGGTTTCTCCACGCCCCTCACCGAGGGCGTAGGTTCACGTCAGACGGTCATGCGCATGGCGCATCACGCTCGATGCAAACGGCCCGAGAGCGCGGGCGGGACGCCCGCGCCACGGCGCCGCGGGCACGGTGATGGCCCCGCCCTGACCCTCCCCCACCGGGGGCGGGCACCCGGCGCCTTCCCCCAGCGGGGGGAGGCCGGGAGGGGGGCGGAACGCGGCGCACGATGGTCACCTCAGCCGTCCATGCGGATCCGCCGCACAACGCCGTAATGAACATACGGTTCTTCTTGGGAGGGCTACGCCCTCCCAAACCCTCCCACCGGCTGGGGGGATGGGGAAACCGGGTTTCCCCATCCCCCTGCGCAAGGGCGTCGCCCTCCCAAACCCTCCCGCGGGCGGGGTATGTGGGAACCAGGTTCCCCCATGTTCACGTTAGCCCTCTGCTCCGAGGGATGCTATCGAGTTGTGCTGCCGGCATCACCCTGGTATGATGGAGTCATACGTATCAACAGCAACAAGGAACACCATGCAGGCATTCAAAACTCTGATCGGTTTCGCCCGGCCCCATACGGTGGTCGCGACCACCGTTCAGGTGATAACCATTTTTCTGATCGTGGTCGGCTGGACAACGGCGCCGGGAGCCTTGACGGTTGTCGCGGTAACGCTGGCGACCTGTCTGGCGCTGAACCTGTACGTGGTGGGCTTGAATCAGCTTACCGACGTGGCGATCGATCGGGTGAACAAGCCCTGGCTGCCGGTGGCGGCGGGCGCGCTGACGCGGGACGAGGGCCAGCTCCTGACCTTCGGCGCGGCGGGGGTCAGTCTGCTGCTGGCCTGGCTGAGCGGGCCGTTTCTGCTGCTGACGGTGGCGCTGATCATGCTCATCGGCAGCGCCTACTCGCTGCCGCCGTTGCGCCTCAAGCGCTTCCCGGTCGCCGCGGCATTGAGCATCGCCATTGCGCGGGGTGTGATTGCCAACCTGGGGCTGGCCCTGCACTACCAGCAGGTCTTTCAGAGCGGGATGCCGCTGGCGACGCTGGCCATGCTGGGGCTGTTCTTCTTCGGCTTTGGTCTGGTCATCGCGATTTATAAGGATATCCCCGACAGCGAGGGCGACCGTCTCTACCAGATCGAGACCTTCACCACCCGCCTGGGTCCGCGCCGCGCGTTGAACCTGGGGCGGGCGGTGCTGACGGCATGCTACGCCCTGCCGATCGGGCTGGCGCTGGCGGGGCTGCCGCGGGGCGACGCGCTGTTCCTGCTGATCAGCCACGCGGCGCTGATCGTCGCCTTCTGGATCATGAGCATGCGGGTGGATCTGCGGCAGCGCCGCTCGGTCGCGTCATTCTACATGTTTCTCTGGGGCATGTTCTACTTGGAGTTCGGGGTTCTGAGTATGTATGAACTAACCCGGACAACCATATGAGCACAGGCGGTTTGCTGGCGCGGGCGGCCGACTTCGCGGCCCTGGGGCGGCCGCTGCACCTGATCGGCGGGGCGATCTTCTACGGATTGGGGGTGGCGGTCGCCGGCTACGCCGGGGCGCCCTTCAACGGGCGCGCGGCCATCCTGGGCTTGCTGACCGTGGCGGCGGCCCAGTTGATGAACCACTACTGCAACGACTACTTCGATCTCGAGGCCGACCGGGCCAACCGCACGCCGACCCGGTGGTCGGGGGGGAGCCGGGTGCTGGCGGAGGAGCGGCTGCCGGCGCGCGCGGCGCTGGTGGCGGCGTTGGGCTTCGGGGCGCTGGCCCTGAGCCTGGCGCCGCTGACGGCGCTGGCCTCGCCGGCGCCGGCGGCCACGCTGAGCCTGCTCGTGGCGGCGATCGGGCTGGCGTGGGTCTACAGCGGGCCGCCGCTGTTCCTGCACCGGCGGGCGCTGGGCGAGGTGACGGGGGCCATTATCGTGCCGGGACTGACGGCGCTGGTGGGCCACCAGGCGCAGATGGGCGCCATTGACAGAGCGGCGCTGCTGGCCATTGTGCCACTCTGCCTGCTGCAATTCGCCATGCTGGTGGCGGTCAACGTGCCCGACGCGGCGGGTGACGCGGCGGTAGGCAAGCACACCCTGGTGGTGCGGGTCGGGCCGGCGCGGTCGGCGCACCTCTACCTGGCGGCGCTGGGGCTGGCCTATGGCAGCCTGCCGGCGCTGGCCCTCGCCGGGTTGCCCTGGCCGGCGGCGCTGGCGCCCCTGGCCACGCTGCCCATCGCCGCCTGGCTGGCCTACCGCGTGCTCCGCGGCGCCTGGCACGACCCGCAGGCCTGGGAGAGCATTGGTTTCTGGAGCATCGGGCAACTGGTGGGGAGCGCGGGGATGCTGGCGGCGGCTTTTACGCTCCTGGCGGGCAGGTGATCGCTCCCGCGGTGGGGGAAAGCGGGTTTCCCCACACCCTCGCCGAGGGGGCGATGTTCACCTCGGCCGTCCATGCGATTCGCGCACAACGCCCGATGAACATCGCCTGGGAGCGCGGGCGGTCCGCCCTCGTCGCGTCCCCGCGGGCAAGGTGACGGCCCCCCTCCCCAGCCCTCCCCCCGCTGGGGGGAGGGAGTCCGGCTCCTCCCCCCAGCGGGGGGAGGTCAGGAGGGGGGGGTCAGCGCCGCATGCGCGTAGGTGAGCAGCCTATGTTCACCTTAGCCGTCCATGCGGCTGCGCCGCATCCCACTGGATGAACAAGGTTCTTCCTGGGAGGGCTGCGCCCTCCCAACCCCTCCCACCAGGTAGGGGCATGGGGAAACCCGGTTTCCCCAGCCCCCTGCGTGCGGGCTGCGCTCTCCCCAACCCTCCCCTGGGCCGGAGCCTGGGTGCGCGGGCCTCCGGCCCGCATCCGCAGAGCATGGGGAAACCCGGTTTCCCCATACCCCTGCGTGCGGGCTGCGCCCTCCCCAACCCTCCCGTGGGCCGGAGCCTGGGTGCGCGGGCCTCCGGCCCGCATCCGCAGAGCATGGGGAAACCCGGTTTCCCCAGCCCCCTGCGTGCGGGCTGCGCCCTCCCCAACCCTCCCCTGGGCCGGAGCCCGGGTGCGCGGGCGCAGCTCGCCCAGACCCTCCCACGAGGGGGTAGTTTCACCTCCTGTCAATGGAGGATCCGCGAGAGAAAAAGCTTCGTGCGCTCGTGCTGCGGAGCGCTGAAGAGCGCCTCCGGGGGGCCCTGTTCGATGATGCGGCCCTGATCCATGAACACCACCCGGTTGGCCGCGTTGCGGGCAAAGCCCATCTCGTGCGACACCACCACCATGGTCATCCCCTCGGCGGCCAGGGCCAGCATCACATCGAGGACCTCCTTGATCATCTCCGGATCGAGGGCCGAGGTTGGCTCGTCGAAGAGCATGATCTTCGGCTGCATGGCCAGGGAGCGGGCGATGGCCACGCGCTGCTGCTGCCCGCCGGAGAGCTGGCCAGGGTGCTTGTGGGCCTGCTCGGGGATGCCGACCTTCTCCAGCAACTGCCAGGCGATCTGCTCGCTCTCGCGCCGCGAGCGCCGCCGCACCTTCTGCTGGGCCAGGCAGATGTTCTCCAGCACCGTCAGATGGGGGAAGAGTTCAAAACGCTGAAACACCATGCCCACCTCGGCGCGCACGGCATTGATGTGGGCCTCGTTGCTGTTCAGGGTAATGCCATCCACCACGATCCGGCCCGTGTCGGGCGTCTCCAGATGGTTGATGCAGCGCAGCAGGGTTGACTTGCCCGAGCCTGAGGGGCCGATGATCATCAACACCTCGCCGGCTTCGACGCTCAGGTTCACCTGATCCAGGGCGCGAAAGGCGCCAAAGTATTTGCTTACATTTTCAATCAGAATCATCGGTTGATTGGCCGATCGGCTCATCGCCCTACCCCTTCGCCCGCATGCGGCGCTGAAGCAGTTGCAACAGAAGCGACAGCACCAGCGTCAGGGAGAGATAAAACAAGGTCAAAATAAAATAGGTCTCTTCATAGCGAAAACTGGTGCTCACCGACAGCCGCGCCACCTGGGTCATCTCGCGCACGCCGAGCACCGAGACCAGCGAAGAGTCTTTGAGCATAGCAATCAGATCATTGCCGAGCGCCGGAAGCACATTGCGCACGGCCTGGGGCAGGATGACGTAGCGCATAGCCTGGACGTACGACATGCCCAGCGAGCGGGCCGCCTCCATCTGGCCGCGGCCGATCGACTCGATCCCGGCGCGAAAGATCTCGGCGATGTAGGCCCCGTAGATGAGCACGAGAGCGATAATCGCCCGCGTGGTGAGGGACACGGCATTGTTCGGCAGGCCAAAGGTGCGCGCCACCAGCGGCACTACGGCAAAGGAGATGGTGAAGATCAACACCAGCATGGGCACGCCGCGGATGAACTCGATGTAGGTGATCGCCAGATTGCGGAAGAGCGGGTTCTTCGCCACCCGCCCCAGGCCGAGAACCAGGCCCAGCACCAGCGACAGGCTAAAGGACACCACCGTGACGTAGAGCGTGATCCCCAACCCCTGTAGAATGGTGGTGAAGATATCACGGTAGATCGGATCAAAGATGATCCGCAGCGCCATGATGCCGATGATCGACAGGATGATCAGTAGCCACCATGGAAACTGGGCCAGGCCGGTGCGCCAGGTCACGGTTGGCCTGGAGGGGATGAACTGGTCGTGTTCTATGGCCATTGGCGGCGAGTCCTTCGGTTGGCGCAACCTGGAGGGTTGCTACGTGGGTAAGGGGGTGGGGATAGTGGGTTCCCCACCCTCTCCCGACCGGCCGGGATTAACTGCCTGGCAGCTTGAACTCCGCGCTGAAATACTTCTTTGCCAGTTCGTCGAGCTTGCCACTGCGCCGCATCTCGGCCAGGGCCAGATTGACCGGCTCGACCAGCTCGCTGCCTTTGGGGAAGATGAAGCCCAACTGGTCGCTAGAGATCGGTTCGCCGACCAGTTTGACCTTTTCGGCGTTGGTGCCGACGTAGCCCTGGCCGGCGGTTTCGTCAATGATCACCCCGTCCACGTCGCCGTTGATCAGCGCGGCCACGGCAAAGGGGAACTGCTCGAAAGCCTGGATGCGCGCCTCGGGCAGCAGACGCGAGGCGGTCTCGTAGTTGGTGGTTCCGGTCTGGGTGCCGAGGCGCAGGGCCTCGTTGGCGACAAACTCGTCCATATTGCTGAAGCGCGTCTCGTCAACCCGGGCCATCAGGCGCTGGGCCACCTGGATGTAGCCATCGGAGAAGTCAACCTGCTTCGCGCGCTCCTCGGTGATGGTGATGCCGTCGGCGGCGGCGTCGAACTGCCCGTTGGCCACGGCCTGGATCATGCCTTCCCAGGAAGCCTCCTGGTACACGGGCACGCAGTTGAGCAGGCGGCAGATCTCGTTCCAGGCGTCGTAGTCCCACCCCTCGCCCTTGCCGGTGGCGGGGTTGATGTAGTTGAATGGCGGGTAGGCGTTCTCGACGGCGATGGTCACCTGGCGCCCGCCCAGGTCGGGCAGAGCGCCGGCCGCCGCGGTTGGCTGGGGAGCAGCGCCGCCAGCCGGGGCATCTGTCGGGGCGACCGGGGCGGCGGGGGCGCCGCCGCAGGCCGCGAGGATGACGAGCAACAGGCTCGCCAGGAACACAAGCACGATTCGTCGCATGCCTCACGCTCCTTGCTCTACCGCGCCGCGGGGATCACCGCGGCGCCTACGAAGTAGCGGCCACCCCCGCCGCCTGAAGCATCCGGTCACATACGGAGGCCACGCGGGTATGACGGGCCGACGTGGCCATGCACGCTTCCGAACCATACCCGGCGAGCCGTCGCGGCGCCACGACATGCGTGGCGACGCGGTTCGCCACTGGACCAGGGCATCGTCGCCGTCCGGGCCGAGGTGATCAGACGGGGGTAGCCGAAAAACTGATATTGTATAGGATAGCACAACTCTTCTTTATCGGTTCGCGCCCATGGCGCCTGTGGCCTTGACCCAATACGTAGCATCGAATAAGGTGACGGCCCCCTCCCCAGCCGTCCGGCTCCTCCCCCCAGCGGGGGGAGGTTGGGAGGGGGGCTGCGGCGCCGTATGCGCTTATGTGAAAGGTAGGCGTCTCTCTGACGCTTTGGTAGATTCGGGCGCCTTGCGCTACCATGAGGGCGGTGCTATGCTGCCAGACGGCAGGAGCGTGGAGCAGGCAAGCAACAAAGGGAGAACCAGCGATGGCCAGGGCCAGCATTGTCTACGTGGGCACAACGGAAGGACTGGCAATCTACAGCGACCCGGGAGGCGCGGGCCGCTGGCGACGGGTGGGCCGGGTGCTGGAGGGGCAGGCCATCCGCGGCCTGCTTGCCGCTGACGCGCTCAATCTGGTGGCGGCGGTGGACAATGGCCCGCCCCTGCGCACCAGTGACGGCGGGCAGTCCTGGTCGCCGGCCGCCGCCGCCGATGCCGGGGGGTTGCTGGCCCTGCTCACGGGTTCCGGGCCGCTGCTCTACACCGCCCAGGGGCCGGCCCAGTGGCGCGGCGCCGCTTCACTCGAACCCGACGCCAGTGCGCTGGCGCTCCTGGCGGGCAAACAGGAGACGCTGATCGCCGCCCGCGCCGGGGGGACCAGCCTCGCCCGCAGCGAGGACGGCGGCGCGACCTGGAGCGAGGCCGTGGTCGAGGGTGGTCTCGATGGTCGCGTGCAGACGTTGGCCCCCGCGAGTTACCACATGGACTACGTCTGGGCAGGCACGAACACCGGCCAGGTGCTCCGCTCCGAGGATCGCGGGCGCACCTGGCAGGAGGTGGGGCGGGAGCCGGCAGCGATCACGTGTATCGCGGCATTGCGCATCGTGGGACAGGCATGATCGGGGAGGGCGCAGCCCGCCCAAACTCTCCTGCGGGCGGAGGGATGGGGAAACCAGGTTTCCCCAGACCCCTGCTCGAGCGGCAATCCGTTGCAACGCAGGTGACGGCCCCCTCCCCAGCCCTCCCCCGCTGGGGGAGGGAGTCCGGCTCCTCCCCCCAGCGGGGGGAGGTTGGGAGGGGGGCTGCGGCGCCGCATGCGCTTATAGGGATTGGCTCTCGCAGCCTATGTTCACCTCAGCCGTCCATGCGGCTCGCGCCGCACACGAACATGATGAACATAGGTTCTTCTTGGGAGGGCTGCACCCTCCCAAACCCTCCCGCAGGCGGAGGTATGGGGAAACCAGGTTTCCCCATCCCCCTGCTTGAGGGCCAGGCCCTCCCGCGGGCAGGGCGTGGGGAAACCAGGTTTCCCCACACCCCTGCTCCAGCAGCCTATTTTCACATCAGCCGTCCATGCGGCTCCGCCGCACAAAGCCGCAATGAAAATAAGGTTCTTCTTGGGAGGGCGAAGCCCTCCCAAACCCTCCCGCGGGCGGGGGAATGGGGAAACCCGGTTTCCCCATTCCCCTGCGGGGCGGGGGCATGGGGAAACCCGGTTTCCCCACACCCCTCTCCGCGAGCTTATGTTCACCTCAGGCATAAAAATCGGTAACCCCATCCTGGTCAAGACGTTCGAGCATGCGGCGCAGCCTGGCGGCGCTCTCGGGGAAGGGGGCGGCAGCCACCTGTTCCGGGGTGACCTGGGCGGCGCGCCCCCACACCCGCGGCTCGAGGCCGAGGGTCAGGCTGAGCAGGCCGGTGAGGGCGCGGCGCAGCCGGGGAGTATCCTCGCCGCGGAGACGGGGGAGCACCTTCTGTTTGATCTGCGCGTCGAGGGCCTGCGCCGGGGTCAGGGCGTCGGTGGCCTGCTCGATGAAGCGGAGCATCTCACCCAGCGCCCGGTAGCCGAAGGGGTGCCCGGCTTCCGTCGCCAGGCCGTGCACCGTCACCAGCGTCTGCCAGACCTGCTCGTCCACGGCGCCGCCGTAGATCGCCCGAAAGCCCTCCAGGTCCACCTCGGTCAACTCGATCAGGTTGGCCCGATCGAGCAGTTTGTCGCTCAGGGCAAAGGTGCTCTCATCAACGTTCACCGTGCCGATGATGCGCAGGTTGATCGGCAGGCGCACGGGGTTCTGCAATGCGCCGCCGCCGGCCAGCGGCGTTTCGGCGAGGGGGCTGCCCAGATCGAGGACGCCTTCGAGGGTTTCCATTGCCGAGAGGATGGGCGCAAGGTAGTACTCCGGGCGGGCGAGGTTCAACTCGTCGAGGCAGACATAGTAGGACTGCTGGGGATCGGCCGCGGCCCGCAGCAGGAAGCGCAGGAACGGCGTAGGATGGTAGACCCCGGTCAGCGCATTGTAGTAGCCCAGAAGGTCGTGGGCATTGTGCCAGTCGGGTTGCACGGCCACGACCAGGTAGTAGGGATTATCGCGGCCCGGCGGAACGTTGTAGACCGCATCGGCGTAGAGGCGGGTCAGGCGCGTCTTGCCGGCCCCGCTGATACCGGCCAGAATGACCAGCGGGCGGGTCTGGAGGGCGACGTGGTAGGCGCGCAGGGTCAGGTCGCCGATGCGAAAACCACGGGCGCGGATGCGTTCGGCGATCACCTCGATGGGCGGCATGCCCTGGGTGGCATACCTGACGGGGCGCTCGCGCAGGCGCGCGGCGGGGAGCGCCTCGCCCGCCTCGGCCTGCTCCATCAGGGCCTCGTTCAGCGGCAGCAGATCGAGCACATCGGCGACAATGCGCCGCTCCAGATCGTCGGGCAGGTTTGACCAGGGATAGACGAAGCCCGCCCAGAGGTAGCCGGCATTCCGCGCGCCGAGGTAGCGTTCGATCCACGCATCGGGCGCCTCGCCGTCGGGTGCGGCGAAGCGCGCCTGCCCCTCGCGGGCGATGCGTTCGACCAGCGGCCGCCAGACCGCGGGCGCGCCGGCCCAGAGGCGCGCCAGATCCTCCTTCCGGGCGCGCCAGAGTTGCAGCCCCACCAGCACGGCGCGCTCGGCGGCGCTCACCGCCACCAGCACTCCGGCGCCGCGGGGCGGACGGTCGAAGGCGACCCAGTAGTCTTCGATCGGATGGCGCCGCCCCCGGCCACGGTTCAGGTAGCGCTGGCTCTTGAAACTGACCTCGTAGAGCGGCCACTGGCGCGGATAGCGACGCATGGCCGCCGCGCGCACCTGATCGGCAAGGGCGGCCAGCAGGGGGTGCAAACGCTCCTGCACGGCCGTCCAGCGCTCAGCGACGCCTGGCGTGGTCAGAGCGGCCAGGGCCTCGGGTGGGAAGAGGGGCGCCATTGGGAATACCGGGAGAGTGGGGTGTGGAGGTGTGGAGGTGTGGAGGTGTCGAGGTGTCGAGGTGTGGAGGCGCAAGGGGACCCACATCTACCTGGCGCCACAAGTCTTCAACTCGACATCTCACCACCTCTACCTCTTCACCTCTACCTCTTCACACCTCAACACCTCCCCACCTCGACATCTTTACAGCTCCACAGCTCCACATCTCCACACCTCCACATACACTCATGCCGTGGGCGGCTTCAGATAGCGCCGATCGGGGGGGAGGCCGTCCGCGCTGCCGCGATCCGCGTCGGAAGGCAAGCCATACTGATCGTGGAGCATCTGGAGCATCGCCTGCAACTCGGCGCACAACTCCTCGAAGGTAACCTCGAGCAGATCGGCGTCGTAGAGGGCCTCATCCAGGCTCCAGAGGCGCACCGCGACCAGCGACTGGACGTGCGGAGCGCCGCCGGGATCGAAGGACAGCATGCTGTCCACCCGCAAGACATCCTCGTCGTCTACGAGCGTGGCGTGGAGTTGCTGGAGGGCCTGGGCGATCGCGGGGAGATCGCGCGGTTCGATGTGGGCCTCGCCATTGACCGGCAGGTGATAGGTGACTTCCACATCGAGGGAAGGACCACTGCGAGCCTGGGCGAACAGACGTTCGTCCACATACCGCTCGATACCGTCGAGCGAGTCGGCGCCACGCAACGAGAACACGGTGAACTCCGGCGACCAGCGGAAAGCGATCACCGCGCGCAGCGGCGGCTCCTGCGGCCCGCTATCGTCAATCACCCCGTCAGGCAGACAGGTGATGCTCAGGCTGCGCCCAAGGGCGTGCGTATCGAGCAATTCCTGCGTATAGGCGATGTTCAGGCCCGTTCGCTCGATGGCGCCGAGCAGCACCGAGACAAAGTTCTCGTAGGTCAGCATGGCATTCCCCGGGTAATGTTATACCTTGTATTATACACGCCTGACGTGAACATAGCCCTTCGGATGGGCGTGGGGAAACCGGGTTGCCCCACGCCCTCGCCCCGCAGGGGGATGGGGCAACCGGGTTGCCCCATCCCTCCACCCGCTGGGAGGGGTTGGGAGGGCAAAGCCCTCCCAAGAACAATTTATTTTCATCCCGTCGGTGTGCGGCGCAGCCGTATGGATGGCTGGGGCGAGGGTGGGGGCAGGAGGGGACATCTGGGAAAGCTACGCCCTTCCAGCCCATCCGACAGGGGTATGGCAAAACTCTATCTCAAAGGCAAAACGCAATGCGCATCAAACTCAACCCGCGCGCGCGGCGCGCGCTGACCACGCTGACCCATTACGGCATGATCACCCTGGGCGCGCTGCTGGTCGCGCTGGCGGTGCGGGTCTTTCTGGTGCCGAATGATGTGATTGTGGGCGGCGTGACGGGCGTGGCGCAACTGCTGAGCACCTACCTCGGCACGCCCGTTGGCGGGGTGGTGCTGGCCCTCAACGTACCGCTGATGATCCTGGGCTGGCGACGCCTGGGCGGCTTTGTGTTCGGCATCCGCACGGTCTATGCCCTGGTGGTGATGTCGGTGGCGATTGACGTCCTGGCGCCCTACGCCCGGCCCGTCACGAGCGACCCCCTGCTCTACAGCCTGTACGGCGGGCTGATCGACGGATTGGGGCTGGGCCTGATCCTGCGCGCGCGCGGCACCGCCGGGGGCACCGACATCATCGCGCGGCTGGTCGAAGCGGGCACGGGGGTGCAACCGGGCCGCGTGCTGCTGATGTGCGACGTGCTGGTCTTCAGCGCGGGTCTGTTCGCCTACGGCCCGGAAAAGGTGCTCTACGCGCTGCTGGTGGCCTTTGTCAGCAGCCGCACGGTTGACTTCGCGCTCTCGGCGGGGCGCGGCGCGCGACAGGCGCTGATCATCACCGACCGGCCCGAGGACATCATGCGCGCCCTGCTCTACGATCTGGGGCGGGGCGTCACCCGCCTGGAAGGCGTCGGCGGGTATACCGGCGCGACCCACGCCATTCTGCTCTGCATCATCAACCGCTCCGAGGTCAGCGCGTTGCGGGCGGCGGTGGCCGCGGCCGATCCGCACGCCTTTGTGGTGATCAGCGAGGCAAACGAAGTGATCGGCGAGGGCTTCCGCCCGCTGCGACCGGAGCAGCGCCCGCCGGCCCGCGCTCCATCCGGTGAGCCAACCGGGCGCCGGGGATGATCGGCAATTCCCGGGAGGGCGGCGCGCTCCCAGACCCTCCCGCCCGGCAGGTTCAAGGACAGACAGAACATCCGGGCCAACGCACCTTCTGCCGCATCAGGACGCCCCGGCGCAGGCCTCTGGTCTCCCCGCTCCCGCGCGCGGGAGCGGGGCCGGGGGTGAGGACCTCCAGGGCGTCCCTTCCGCCCTATCTCGCGGCTTCGACCCTACGTTCTGTCCGCTGCTCAACGCCCGGCAGGGGAACGGCCCGCATCACGCCAACGCTAGACGCTCATACGTTCTGAAGCGCGTAACGCAGACCGCCCGCGTGTGGTATAATAATAAGGTTGTGAGGGGGCCAGTTTGAGCATTCCAATGCCGCGGAGCGCCGATCGCGGCGGCCCCGTGGAAGAAAGCGCCAGCGATGAACGACGAGAACACTAACGCGCCCCAGACCCAGAGCTACGACGCGAGCCAGATTACCGTCCTTGAGGGCCTCGATGCGGTGCGGAAGCGGCCAGGCATGTACATCGGCCCGACCGACATCAACGGCCTGCATCATATGATCAAAGAGGTCGTGGACAACTCGGTCGACGAGGCCCTTGCCGGCCACGCCAGCCAGATCGAGATCACGATCTTTGAAGACGGCTCGGTGCGCGTCAGCGACAACGGGCGCGGCATTCCCGTGGACATACACCCGAAGTACCGGGTATCGGCGCTGCAACTGGCCGCCACCGAACTGCACGCCGGGGGCAAGTTCGGCGATGGCGGCTACAAGGTCTCCTCAGGGTTGCACGGCGTGGGCCTCTCGGTGGTCAACGCCCTCTCGGAGTGGATGCGCGCCGAGGTGCGCCGGCACGGGCAACTCTGGGTGCAGGAGTACCGCGCGGGCAAGCCCCTCGCCGAGGTGCGCGCCGTCGGCCCGGCCGAGGGCACCGGCACGACCATCCACTTCAAGCCCGATGTGACGATCTTCAAAGATGGGATTGACTATAACTTCAAGGCCCTGGCGCAGCGTTTCCGCGAGATGGCCTACCTCACCAAGGGCCTGCGTTTCAAGTTCGAGGATCGGCGCGATGGTCAGGAGGTCAACTTCTACTTCGAAGGCGGCATCGTTTCCTACGTGCGCCACCTCAACAAAGACAAGACGACCCTGCATAAGCAGCCCTTCTACGCCGAGCGCACGGTGAACGAGGTGGCGGTCGAGGTGGCGATGCAGTACACCGACACCTACGACACCGACTCGATCTACGCCTTCGCCAACAACATCAACAACACCGACGGCGGCGCGCACCTCTCGGGCTTCCGCACCGCCCTGACGCGCATTATCAACAATTACGCCCGCGCCAAGAACATTCTCAAGGAGAACGAGGCCAACCTCACCGGCGATGATGTGCGCGAGGGCCTGACGGCAGTGATCAGCGTGAAGCTGAAGGACCCCCTGTTCAGCTCGCAGACCAAGGAGAAGCTGGTCAGCCCGGAAGCTGCCGGGGCCGTGGCCACGGTGCTGAGCGACGCCTTCGCCGCCTGGCTCGATGAGAACCCCGGCGAGGCGCGGCGCATCATCGAGAAGACCCTGGCCGCCGCCCGCACGCGCCTGGCGGTGCAAAAGGTCAGGGAGACGGCCCGCAAGAGCGCCATGGAGGGCTTCTCGCTCCCCGGCAAGCTCGCCGATTGTTCGGATACCAACCCGGCGCGCTGCGAATTGTACATCGTCGAGGGCGACTCGGCCGGCGGCACCGCCAAGCAGGGTCGCGACCGGCGCTTTCAGGCCGTGCTGCCCCTGCGCGGCAAGATCCTCAATGTCGAGAAGAGCCGCCTCGACCGCATGCTCTCCAACGCCGAGGTCAAGGCGCTGATCACCGCTATCGGCACGGCCATCGGCGAGCAGTTCAGCCCCGATAAGCTGCGCTACCACCGCATTCTGCTCATGACCGACGCCGATGTTGATGGCAGCCATATCCGCACCCTGCTGTTGACCTTCTTCTTCCGCCATATGCGCCCGTTGATCACCAACGGCCACCTGTACATCGCCCAGCCGCCGCTCTACCGCATCAAGCACGGCAAGGAGCATCGCTACGTCTACTCCGACGCCGAACGGGACAGCTACATCGCCAGTCTGCCGGCGGGGACGAAGGTCGAGATCCAGCGCTACAAGGGGCTGGGCGAGATGAACGCCGAACAGCTCTGGGAGACGACCATGAACCCGGCCAACCGGGTCATCCTCCAGGTCACCCTGGAAGACGCCCAGCGCGCCGATGAGACCTTCACCATGCTCATGGGCGATCTGGTGCCGCCCCGGCGCCGCTTCATCCAGACCCATGCGGCCGAAGTGAGCGAACTGGATATTTAGCGCCGATGCGCCAGCCGCTTGCCCCCGCAACCCCTGCGCATATCGAGGCAGGGATCATCGCCATCCTGCGCGCGCTGTCGCCGGCGCGGAAGCTCGAACTGGCCCGTGACACCAACCGCATGGCCGACCAGTTGGCGCTCGCGGGTCTCCGCCGGCGTTGCGCGGGGGCCGGCTCCTATGAACTGGGGTATGCCCTGGCGCTGCAGCGCCTCCCTCCTGAGCGGCGCGCGCGCGGCCGCCACGTTGAAAGGACAGCCGTTGACGCCTGACCCTGTTGATCCGCTGGCGCTGGCCCTGCGCCTGGGCGCCATCCTCGATGCGCAGGGCATCCCCTATGTGATTGTCGGCTCGGTGGCAGCGATTGTTCACGGAGAATATCGGAGCACGCGCGATCTCGATGTCGTGCTCCACTTGCGACCCGACGCCATCAGCGCGCTGGTGCAAGGGCTG
>DAOTYR010000318.1:0-3773 GCA_034434655.1 Chloroflexaceae bacterium | reverse complement strand
GGAAACCGGGTTTCCCCACGCCCCCGCCCCGCAGGGGGGTATGGGGAAACCCGGTTTCCCCATACCCACACCCGGTAGGAGGGTTTGGAAGGGCTACGCCCTCCCAGGAAGGATGTTCATCCCGTCGGTGTGCGGCGCAGCCGCATGGACGGCGGAGGTGACCATCGCGCGCCGCGTGCTGCCCCCCTCCCAGCCTCCCCCACTGGGGGGAGGAGCCGGGTTCCCGCCCCCGGCGGGGGAGGGTCCGGGAAGGGGTGGTCACCGTGCCCGCGGAGCCGTGGCGCGGGCGGGACGCCCGTGCTCCTGGGCCCCGTGTGCATCGGGCGTGGTGCGCTATGCGCATGACCGTCTACCGTGACCATGGGGGGAACCAGGTTCCCCCACCCTCCCGCCCGCGGGAAGGTGAGGGCTACGCCCGTGCGCAGGTCTGGGGAAACCGGGTTTCCCCACGCCCCCGCCCGCGGGAGGGTTGGGGAGGGCGTAGCTCTCAAGCAGGGGAGGCTGGGAGGGGGGTACCGCGCGGCACGCTGCCGCGGCTCGACCTGGCAACCGGCTGCGCACGCAGACCGCCGGCGCGCGTGCCGGGTTCCGTGGGCCGGTTCTCGTACCCCCGATGGTGCAGCCCCATGCTGCCGGCTCCCTTTGCGCGCAACCAGAATGGTGGTATCCTAAAATGACAGGAGTTACGCGGTCGCCTTCTGGCGGGGAGGAGTGGAGGGTCGCAGGTTCTCCACGAACCGGTTGTTGCCCGCCCGCGGCGGGAGGGCCGTGGGGGGTGCGCCGGGCCGCCTGGCCGCCCCGCGGGCGGGAACAGGGGGATGCGGGGAGGCGCAACCTCCCCGCGTCCCCTCCACCGCGTAAGTCCTGTAAAGTGAACTCAATCTGTTGGAGCGAGTACAGGGAAACCAGGTTTCCCAGACACTCACCTGGTGAGAGGGCGCAGTCCTCAAGCAGGGGGTGTGGGGAAACCGGGTTTCCCCATATCCCCCCTGCGGGAAGAACCTTTGTTCATCCCGGCGGTGTGCCGCCTGACGGCATGGACGGCTGCAATAGAAACAGGGGAAACCGGGTTCCCCCCACCCCTGCCCGTGTCGTGCGATGTGGCCACGGGCGCGGCTTCTATGCGCATGCTCTAGTCTGGAAAGTAGTTGACGCTTCCTGTGCATATGCTGTTTCCTGCGCTCCTGCTGCGCACCTCCCTCCGCTCGATGCTCCGCCACCCATGGCAGATCGGCCTGTGTGTGCTGGGCGTCGCCCTCGGCGTGGCCGTGGTGGTCGCCATTGACCTGGCGACGGCCAGCGCCCGCCGGGCCTTCGATCTCAGCACCCAGAGCGTGACCGGGCGGGCCACCCACCAGATTGTGGGTGGCCCCCGCGGCCTCGACGAGGCGCTCTACCGCCAGCTTCGCGTCGAACTGGGCCTGCGCGCCGCCGCGCCCGTGGTCGAGGGCTATGTCCAGGCCCTCCCGCTGAACCAGACCCTCCAGGTCCTCGGCGTGGATGTGTTCGCCGAGGCGCCCTTTCGTCCCTACCTCGCCGGCCCGGACAGCGGCCAGGTCGATCTGGCGGCCCTGCTCGCCGAGCCGGGCGCCGCCCTCCTCTCCGAAACCGTCGCCCGGCGCGCCGGTCTGGCCCCCGGTGATCGGTTGCCCTTGCAGGTAGGCGCCCGCGCCACCGAGGTGCGCCTGGTGGGCCTCCTGCGCCCCGCCGATGAGGCCAGCCGGCGCGCCCTGGAGGGCTTGCTGATCACCGATATTGCCACCGCCCAGGAACTGCTCGCCACGGTGGGGCGCCTGAGTCGGATCGACCTGATCCTGCCCGCCGCCGGTGAGGACCCTGACGCCACCGCGCGGGCCATTCGCGCCGTGCTGCCCCCCGGCGCCGAACTGGCCTCCGCCGCCGCGCGTTCCAATGCCCTGGAACAGATGACTCGCGCCTTCGAACTCAATCTGACCGCGCTGAGCCTGCTGGCGCTGATCGTGGGGATGTTTCTGATCTACAACACCATGACCTTCAGCGTCGTCCAGCGGCGCGGCCTGCTCGGCGCCCTGCGCTGCATCGGCGTCACGCGGGGCCAGATCGCCGCGCTGGTGCTGCTCGAGGCCGCGCTGATCAGCCTGGTCGGCTCGCTGCTGGGCCTGGGCCTGGGCGCGCTCCTCGGTCAGGGCCTGGTGCGTCTGGTGACCCGCACGATCAACGATCTGTACTTCGTGGTGACGGTGCGCGACCTGAGTCTGGAGCCGCCGGTGCTGCTCAAGGGCCTGCTGCTGGGCATCGGCGCCACCCTGCTCTCGGCGGCCGTGCCGGCCATCGAAGCCACCATGACCCCGCCGCGCGCCGTGCTGCGCCGCTCCAGCGTGGAGGATCGCGCCCGTCGCCTGACCCCGCGCCTGGCCCTTGCCGGGGCCGGGTTGATCGTCGCGGGCCTTGTGCTCCTGCTCATCCCCGCCACGGCCCGTGGCGAGGGCGCCACACTGTCGCTGTTCGTCGCTTTCGGCGCGCTCTTCGCCGTGGTGCTTGGCGCGGCGCTCATCAGCCCGGCCCTGACCGTCGCGCTGATGCACCTGGCCCGGCCCGCGCTTGGGGCCGCCTTCGGCCTGCTCGGGCGCATGGCCGCCCGCAACGTGGTCGCCGCCCTCTCGCGCACCGCCGTGGCCGTGGCCGCGCTGATGGTCGCCGTCAGCGTCTCGATTGGCGTCGGGATCATGGTCGGCAGCTTCCGCCAGACCGTCGTGGCCTGGCTCGAACAGAGCCTGATCGCCGACGTGTACGTTTCGGCCCCTACCACCGCCGCCAACCGGGTTGACAGCACCGTGCCTCCCGAGCTGGTCGCCGCCCTGAGCGCCGTCGAGGGCGTGCAGGCGGTAACCCGTTTCCGTAGCGTGCAGGTAGACACCCCCATCGGCCCGACCACCCTGGTGGCCATTGACGCCCCCGCGGCGCGTGGGCGCGCGGCGTTGCGCTTTCGCGAGGGTGGCGGCGAGGCTACCTGGGCTGCCTGGGAGTCAGGCGCCGTGCTGATCTCCGAGCCCCTGGCCTACCGTACCGGCCTCGGCATGGGCGACACCCTCACCCTGCGCACCGACCGCGGCCCGCGGGCCTTCTCCATCGCCGGCGTGTACTACGACTACTCTTCCGATCGCGGCATCATCCGTATGCCCTATGCTGCCTACCGCGCAGCGTGGGACGATCCGGCCATCTCCTCCCTGGCTCTGTACGCCGCCCCCGGGGTCGACGTCGATGCGCTGGTGCAGCGGCTGCGCGCCGTCGCCGCCGGACAGGGCGACTTGATCGTCAGTGCCAACCGCGCGCTGCGCGAAGGCACCCTGGCCGTCTTCGATCGCACCTTTGCCATTACCTCCGTCCTGCAGGCCCTCGCGACCATCGTGGCCTTCATCGGCATCCTCAGCGCCCTGATGGCCCTGCAACTCGAGCGGGCGCGCGAACTGGCCATGCTCCGCGCCAATGGCCTGACCCCCGGGCAACTGTGGGGCGTGGTGCTGACCCAGACCGGCCTGATGGGGCTGACGGCCGGCCTGCTGGCCATGCCCCTCGGGTTGGCGCTGGCCCTGGTGCTGGTGTACGTGATCAACCGCCGCTCCTTTGGCTGGACCCTCGATCTCAGTCTCGATCCCTCGCTTTTCGTTCAGGCCCTGCTCGTGGCCGGCATCGCCGCCCTGCTGGCCGGCATCTACCCCGCGCTGAAGATGAGCCGCACCAGCCCCGCGCTGGCCCTGCGGGAGGAGTAAGCCATGGCTTCGCCGCGCGGCATG
>DAOTYR010000317.1:0-3982 GCA_034434655.1 Chloroflexaceae bacterium | reverse complement strand
CTGTATCTGGGCTACGTGCGCCTGATCCTCAGCCAGCCGATCGCCGACCGGCCCCTGGCGCTGCTGGCGGTGTTCCTGGTCCTGGTAGGAGTGCAGTTGCTGGGGATGGGTCTCCTGGGCGAACTGATCACGCGGGTGTACTACGAGGGCCGCAACCGCCCGATCTACGTGGTGCGGGAGGAGTTGAACGGCGCTGGCACAGCATAGGTACGCATGGAGTGAACGATGGCTGCGCAGAAGCGCGTGCTCATGGTGGCCCCAACACCCTACTTCCTGGACCGCGGCTGCCACGTCCAGATCTACGAGGTCGCGCGTTCGCAGCAAGTGAACGGGAACGATGTCGCCATCGTGACCTATCATCTCGGCAACACGATCGGCTCCATCCCGACCTACCGCATCCCGCCGATTCCATGGTACCGGAAGGGGGCAGCCGGGCCATCGTGGCACAAGTTGTACCTCGATGTGCTCCTGATGGCCCGCGCGCTCCAGGTGGCCCGCCGTTACCGGCCCCACATCATCCACGCCCATCTGCACGAGGGCGCCGCAGTGGCCCTCCCCATCGCCCGCTTGCTCGGCGTGCCCCTGCTGCTCGACCTGCAGGGGAGCCTGGTCGGCGAACTGGTCAATCACGGCTTTGTGCGACCACAGGGCGGGTTGTTCCATCTGTTTCGAGCCATCGAGCGCCAGATCATTGCCCGCGTGGACGGGATGCTCATGTGGAGCTATATCAGCGACGCCTTACAGCGCATGTTCGACTTTGACCAGGCAAAGGTCTTTCCGGTAGACTATGGCGTTGATCTCGATCGCTTCAGGCCTTATCCCAGGGAGCGCCTTGCCGAGTTGTATGCCCGTCTCGGCATTCCCCGCGAGCGTCTGCTGGTGGTGTACCTTGGCATATTGAGCGATTACCAGGGGGTCGATCTGCTGCTCGAAGCCATCCCCGCCATCGTGCGCGCCTGCCCCAGGGCGCATGTTCTGCTCATGGGCTATCCCAATGAAGAGCATTACCGCGCCCGCGCCAGGGCCCTGGGGATCGCGGACCATGTCACCTTGCCGGGACGCATTGACTATGCCCAGGCGGCGCGCTACCTTTCGCTGGGCGATCTGGCGGTTTCGGCCAAGCTCACGCCGATGGAAGGCAACGGCAAGTTGCTGAACTACATGGCCTGTGGTCTGCCAACCGTCGCGTTTGACCTGCCGGGTAATCTGGCGACCCTCGGCGATGCCGGGGTCTACGCGCCCACCGGCGATGGCGCGGCCCTGGCGGCGCAGATCATCGCCTTGCTGCGCGACCCCGCGCGCCGGGCCGACCTGGGTCGCCGCGCCCGTCTCCGGGCCGAACAACGCTATTCCTGGCACGCGATCGGCGCAACGATCAATGCGGTCTACGATACCCTTCTCGACCGTAAGGCCATGGGGGCCGGATCATCTCCCATGGTGCCGGGGGCCGAAACGGTTTCGGTGAAAGATTAACCAATGCGAAAGTTTGTCATTCGCCTGCTGATTACCGCTGTCTTGCTTGGCTGGCTCTTCACCCAGGTGGACGTGACGGGCATCGGGGGGGTGTTTGCGCAGACCAGGCCACACTGGCTGGCGCTGGCGGGAGTGTTGAACCTCGTCTCGTTTGCGCTGCTCATCTGGCGCTGGCGAGTGGTGTTGATCGGTGTGGGTGTCAGGCAGTCGTTCTTGCAACTAACGCGGGTCACGCTGGTCAGCACCTTTTTCAGCATGTTTTTGCCCTCCTCGATTGGCGGCGACGTCATGAAAATGCTGCTGCTGGTTCCCGATACCGGCCAGCGTGAGGCTGCTATTTCGTCGGTGGTGATCGACCGGGTGGTGGGCATGGCCGTGACGATCCTCGTCGGCGTCCTGGCGGTCCTGTTCCTTCCGGTTGTCTGGGGCGATCGCGCCATTATGGGAACGCTGGTTGTGGCGACGCTGATCTTCGCGCTGGGGGTTGTTGCCCTCTTCAGCCGCACCCTCTTTCGGTGGGGCGCGCGCCTGGCGCCGGGTTTCCTCTGGCGGCGCTTTGGCGAGCGGATCCTCAAGGCGCACCAGAGCATTCTTGGCTTTCGCCAGCAACCGGGCATTCTGTTCGCCGCTGGCGCGATCTCTGTCTTGCGCCAGGCAGTGATCTGCCTATCGGTTTTTTGCGCCGGGCAGGCGTTCGGAATCACTGCCGGGCCTCTGGCCTATGTTGCGACCATCCCGATTGCGCTGGCGATTACGGTGCTGCCGGTGGCCATCAATGGCCTGGGCTTGCAGGATCACGCGATGATCCTGCTCCTGGCGACCGTAGGCGTCACCGCCGCGGAAGCGCTCTCCCTGTCGATCTTTCTGCACGTCATGCGCACATGTGTTGGCCTGACCGGGGGGCTATGGTTCGCCATCGGGCGCCGCCGCATGCCCGCGGTTCAACTGGCTGCCGGCGCGGTTGGAGGAATGGGGTGTGAAAACGATCACCTGCAACCTGTGCGCTAGCCCTGACCAGCGCCTGCTCTGCACCGGCTACGATCGCGATAACCCCCAGAACCGGCGCATCTATACCCTGCAACAATGTCGGGGTTGCGGCCTGGTCTACTTGAGCCCGCGCCCCGATACGCCCGAGGAACTGGCCGAGATCTACCCGCCCACCTACGAGAGTTACGTGGGTGAGCGCCAGCGGTTCCTGGTGTGGATGCGCCGCATCGCCTGGCGCCCGGAAGTGCGGGAAATTGTGTCGCGCACCAATGCGGATAGCGCCATTCTCGAACTGGGTTCGGCAACGGGCGAGTTTCTGGCCGAACTCCGGCGGTATGGGCGCACCAGGCTTCTCGGGCTCGAGTTGAGCGCCGAGGCGGCGCGCATCGCCCGCGCGCGCCACGGTCTCGATGTTCGCGCCGCGCAACTGGACGAGGTCCCCCTGCCTCCCGCCAGTTTCGACGTCGTCCTAATGCGCCATGTGCTCGAGCATCTGCCCGACCCCCGCGAAACCTTGACCAGGATTGCACACCTGTTGCGGCCTGGAGGCTATTGTATTTTTACCATCCCCAATATCGATTCGCACACGGCGCGGATCTTTGGACGGGACTGGTACGGTTACCAGTTTCCCCGGCACTTTTTTCTCTTCCCGCAGCCTGCCCTAGTCGCGCTGCTCGAAAGGTCTGGTCTGCGCATCGAGAAGGTTATTCACAACCCTGCCCCGAATGTGTGGATCGGCAGCGCGCGTTTCTGGCTGGCCGCCCGTGGACGTACCACGCTGGCGCGCTTCGTTCGTTACCAGAACCCCCTGGCCGTGGCCGTATTCGCTCCACTGGGGTTGATCTCGGCGCTTATGCGCTCCAGTGGCGTCATCCGGGTGATCGCCCGCCGCCCGGCATGACGCCTGCGTGGCCCATGCCCCTGCTTGAGGGCGTAGCCCTCCCAAACCCTCCTGCGGGCGGAGGCGTGGGGAAACCCGGTTTCCTCATCCCACTGCGCAAGGGCTGCGCCCTTACCTTCCTGCGGGCGGGGGAATGGGGAAACCCGGTTTCCCCATTCCCCTGCTTGAGGGCGTAGCCTTCCTAAACCCTCCTGCGGGCGGGGGCGTGGGGAAACCCGGTTTCCCCATACCCCTGGGGCCTATTTTAGGTGTCAGGTTATTTCAATGGCGATCTCAATGCAGCAACCGACACGCGAGCACCGTGTTTTCCGTGACCCGATCCTCTGGGTGGCGATGGCCGTCTATGTGATCGTCGTAGGAGGGTTAAGTCTGCTGCGCTATGCCGGCTATAACGCCGGTCTCCTCGACCTTGGCTCGATGTACCAGGCCATCGCCTCGGTGCTGCGCGGCGAGCCGTTGATGCTCACTTCCGCCAGAGGCAACGTCTCGCGCCTGGCCGGGCATGTCGAACTCATCTACTATGCCTTTGCTCCGCTGGTGGCCCTCTGGCCCGACCCGCGCGGGTTGCTGCTCGGCCAGACGTTGCTGGCGGCGACGGGAGCGATCCCCGCCTACCGCATC
>DAOTYR010000316.1:0-2683 GCA_034434655.1 Chloroflexaceae bacterium | reverse complement strand
GGGCATGGCCCCCGCGCCAATGCAGGCCAGTGGCCCAGGCAACCAGGCTCGCGACTATCCTTGCCTAACGGACTGGAGGGTTTAGTACTACAGTTGTAGATGCGCTTCCCGTCGGGCTGAAAGCCCTCGGCTACGGGAGGCAAAGCCCACCTTCGTGGGCTACACAGGCCACGGAGGTGGACTTCGCAAGCACTAGCCGGGGCGTTTACGCCGACGGAAACGGGTCATCTGCCGAAATACAACTAACGTGAAAATAAGTCCTCGGCGAGGGGTGTGGGGAAACCGGGTTTCCCCATTCCCCCACCCGGGGGAGGGTCTGGGAGGGCTGCGCCCTCCCAGGAACAACCGTATGTTCATCGCGGCGTGGTGCGGCGGAGCCGCATGGACGGCTGCCCCTGGCGGGGCGCGCCAGCGCCCTGCCCAACCGGAGAGCCTGGAAGTTATATCAATTCCGGTTGAACAGCGTGCATGCGCACCTTCGCCAGGTCCGATCAGGAGCCCGTATCTGGCAATCTACAATCCAAAATCTACAATCCAAAATGGTATTACCCTCCGGCAGGCAACACCACGCATCCAGCCACACTATAGCAGAACCACTGGGTATAGGCATAGAGCAGCGGCAGACCGATGAGCAGATTGAACGGCAGGGTGATCCCCAGCGAGGAGGTCAGATAGATGCTCGGATTGGCCTGGGGGAAGGTTGCGCGCACCGCGGCGGGTGCGTCGATGTACGAGGCGCTGCCGGCAATCGCGGCCAGGATAAACGCGCCACCCAGGGACAGGCCGGAGAGGGCTCCGAGGGTCGCGCCAAGCATACCCATGATCACGGGCATCACCGTGCCAAAGGCCAGCATGCGCGGGCCAACCCTGGCAAAATCGCGCAACTGCCGGGCGGCGACCATGCCCATTTCGATCAGGAACAGCACCAGCACCCCGCGGAACAACCCCTCAGGCCCCTGGCTGAAGACCACCGCGATGCGTGCGAAGCCCTGTTCACCGATGATCATGCCGATCAGCAGCCCGCCCATCAGCAGGATCACGCTGCGCCCGGTCAGGGTCTCCTGAACGACCTTGCCGATGGCGTCATTGGGCGTTTTCAGCCCCAGGCGGCCCCAGAAGAGCGCCACGATGATACCCCACTCCGCCAGGGCCGCCAGGGTGGGGATGAAGCCCTCGTAGCCGATACTGGCGTTTTCGACGACGCCGATGCCTGCCGCGAAGGTGACCGAGGAGACCGACCCGTAGAGCGCGGCGACGCCGGCGGCGTTGGCCACGTCGAAGCGGAAGACCGTTCTCAGGATACCATAGCACGCGGTTGGCAGCAGGATGGCCAGGAAGATGGTTGCCAGCGCCGGCCAGGCAAAGGCCTGGAAGGTTGTCCCCGCCAGTTCCACGCCGCCGTTGAGGCCGATGGCGAACATCAGGTAGAAGGCGATAAACTTGTAAGCCTGCTCGGGGAACTCGATGTCACTTTTGACCAGGGTGGCGATCATCCCCAGCACGAAGGCCAGAGTCAACGGCGAAAAGAGGTTCCGCTGCAAGATGACCAGGGTCTCGGCCAGCTCCATATCCGGCAACTCCTTGTATACTGGCGACAACGCCGCCCGCGCGTCAATTGACAGGAGTAACGCGGTCGCCCTCCGGCGGGGAGGAGTGGAAAGCCGCAGGCCCTCCACCAACCGGTTGTGGCCCGCCCGCGGCGGGAGGGCCGTGGGGGTTGCGCCAGGCCGCCCTCCCGCCGCGGGCGGGCCAAGGGGTATGCGGGAAGGCGAGGCCTCCCCGCCCCCCTCCACCGCGTACGTCCTGTCAATTGACAGGAGTGACGCGATTGCCCTCCGGCGGGGAGACTGCGCCTTCTGGCACCCCTCCCTGGCGTGCCTCCTGTCAATTCACGAAAATAATATCACGAAATATATTTCGTATAACAACCAGCCAGGTAGTCGCAGGCCACCCGGATGGAGGGGGCCACCGGCGTCAAACCAGGCTACCGTTGGGAGGGCGCTGCCCGCACGCAGGGGGCTGGGGTAACCGGGTTGCCCCACGCCCCCGCCCGCGGGAGGGTCTGGACGGGGTCTGCCCTCCCAGGAAGGATGTTCATCCCGTCGATGTGCGGCGGAGCCGCATGGACGGCTAACGTGAACACAGGCTGCTGGAGCTGGGGTGTGGGGAAACCAGGTTTCCCCACACCCCCGCCCGCGGGAAGGTGAGGGCGCAGCCCTTGCGCAGGGGTCTGGGGAAACCCGGTTTCCCCAGACCCTCACCCGGTGGGAGGGTGTGGGAGGGCTTCTACCATTTTGGATTGCCGATGTTGGATTGTGGATTGCCTTGCAGGGCGTCACCGTGCGATCCAGCACTTCGACGAATGCGGAATGTTCAACAGGAAATGGTATTCGCCCTCCCAGGAAGAACCTATGTGCATCCCGTCGGGGTGCGGCGGAGCCGCATGGACGACCGAGATGACCATCGTTCGCCGCGTTCAGCCCCCCGCCCAACCTCCCCCCGCCGGGGGGAGAAGCCGGGTGCCCGCCCCCGGCGGGGGAGGGTCCGGGCTTTCACGTATAGAGTTTTTGCTAGGCCGCTTTCTGATGCGGTAGCGGAGCGTCAGCATGCGCGTTCGGTGTGTCAAGACTTTCTGGCCAGGGTTCGGGGATGAGCGCCATCGGTGGCAGGGAGCGACCTTGGG
>DAOTYR010000315.1:0-3543 GCA_034434655.1 Chloroflexaceae bacterium | reverse complement strand
GCGGGCACCTGCGAGAAGTCGCCGTCGAACTTGGCCCGCAACAGCGGCTCCCAGATGTGGCGGGTCGTTTTCTCACCGCTCAGTTGCCGCAGCCACTCCGCGACCGGGATCTGCTCCAGGGCGCGCCAGTCTTTGATCCGGCGGCAGGCCAGGATGGTGTACGCCAGCCGCATGCGGTCGAACATGTTCAGAGGCGGGAAACGCAGGAACTCGAGGGGCGTTGTCATCGGATAGCAGCGCCCGTCGTGGTAGAAGCCCATTTTAGTTGAGACCATGCGCAGGCGGCTGCGCAGGCCCAGTTCGTCCATGAGGCTCATCAGGGTCTGATCGCTGCTCAGAATGGCGTGGTAGTAGCGATCACAACTCATGCCGCCCAGTTCGTCGAAGGTGGTGCGCCCCATCAGGCCGCCCAGGGTGGGAGCGCGCTCCCAGACCCGGACCGATTTGCCCCATTTCAAGAACTCGTGGGCCAGCGTAAGTCCTAGAATGCCACCGCCAATGATGTCGATCATCAGTTCTTTCCTGTATCTATTTCTAGTCGGCCTTTCGTGCGGTCTGGCTACACCCCAACGGGATGCCCACGGGAGGGCGCCGGGCATGCGGGCCGGGTGCGCGGGCCGGAGGCCCACATCCGCACGGGGGCGGCACCCTCCCCACATGCTCCTGCGGGCCGGGGTCTGGGGCAACCCGGTTTCCCCAGACCCCGCTCCAGGGGGGTATGTTCACCTCAGCACTACCGGCTCAGCACCTCGCTGGTCTCAAGTGACAGCGCATTCACCGCTTCGCTGATGCGGATCAGTTCCTCGTCGTTCAGTCCAGGATGCACCGGCAGCGCCAGCACCTGGCTGCTGAGCCGTTCGGCGACCGGCAGCGACTGGTCGTAGCCCAGCGCGCGGTACATCGGCTGGTGCGGAATGGGCAACGGGTAGAACACTGCCGTATCCACGCCTGCGGCGCGTAGCTGGCGCATCGCTTCGTCACGGTCGCCCAGGATGCGCACGGTGTACTGGTGGTAGACATGGCGCGCGTCGGGCCGGGCGAACGGTTTGAGCACCTGAGGGTGCGTAATCGTCCGGTCGAAGTAGGCGGCGTTGGCGATCCGGCGCTCGGTGAAGCGCTCGAGCTTGGCAAGCTGGGCATTGCCGATCGCCGCCTGGATGTCGGTCATCCGAAAGTTGTAGCCCAGGAAATCGTGGTAGTACCGCACCCGGCTGCCGTGGCTCCGCAAGAGCCGGAGCCGGTCGGCGAGCTGCGGATCGTTAGTGGTGATCATCCCGCCTTCGCCCGACATAATGTTCTTGGTGGCGTAGAGCGAGAAACAGCCGGTGCCGAAGCTGCCCACCGGGCGCCCCTGATCGTGGGCCCCGATCGCCTGCGCGGCATCCTCGATGATTGCCAGCCCGTGGCGCTCGGCGATGGCGCACAGGGCGTCCATCGCTGCCGGCTGGCCGTAGAGATGGACGGGCATGATCGCCCGCGTTGCCGGCGTGATTGCCGCCTCCACCTGGGCAGGATCGAGGTTGAAGGTTTGTTCATCAATGTCCACGAAGACCGGACGCGCGCCGGCCATCAGGATACTGTTGCCGGTGGCGATGAAGCTGAACGGTGTGGTGATCACTTCATCGCCGGGTCCAATGTCGTGGGCCCGCAGGGCCAGAAAGAGGGCCGCCGTGCCGTTGCTCACGGCAATGGCGTGCGCCACACCGCAGACCGCTGCGAAGGCCGCTTCGAGCCGCGCCACCTCGGGTCCCTGGGCCAGCATGCCCGAACGCAGCACGGCAAGGACGGCCTCTTCCTCCTCGGGGCCGATCTGGGGACGGGCGACGGGGATCATGGCCGGCCTCCTATTATCGGTCGCGCAACCAGCGCATAGCGCGCTTCAAGCTTTACTTCGCTCACTTCCAGGAGGCTCTCTTCAATGCGCAGGCCCATCGTGACCGCCAGTGAGTGGCAGACGGCGCTGTGCACATCTTCCACTGCCGGCATGTGGTAGGTCGCGCTGTGCAGGCTGATCTGAGCGAGACGGGCCAGTTTGCCGCCGTCGAAGCCCGTGAGACCGATGGTGATCGCGCCCTGGGCATTGGCCCAACTGACGGCCTCCAGGACGTTCGGCGAGTTACCGCTCCCCGAGATGGCGAACAGCAGGTCGCCGGGGCGATAGTGGGTCATCAACTGCTCAACGAACACGTCGGCATAGCCCTGATCATTGGAAAAGGCGGTCATCACCGAAACGTTATCGGTGAGGGCCAGCGCCCGCACGCGGCGCGCGCCGGGCTTGATCGTCCATTTGGTCAAATCGCAGGCAAAGTGGGAGGCCGTGGCGGCGCTGCCCCCATTGCCGCAAACAAAAATCGTGCCGTCGCGTTCGTAGGTGTGCCAGAGCGCATCGGCAATCGCCTGGAGAGGTTCATGCGGCAGTTGTTGCAGGCTCTGTGACACCAGGTCGAGATAGCGGTTGAGTGGGGTTGTCATAGGTGTCAGAACTCTCTACTGGGAGCTAAGCCACAGAGCCTTAGCTCCAGGGCGCCATAGCTGACCTTGCCATAGTTAACGGGTCGAAGGATGCGTTCGTGTTGTGCAGGCGTTCGGCGCTGGAATGCTACGATCTGGCCACCAGGATCATGCCGACGCAGATGACGGCGACCCCGGCCGCTCGCAGAGGATTGACACTCTCACGCAGAATGAGCCAGCCGATCAGGAAAAGAAGCACGTGGTTCAAGCTCACAAACGGATAGGCAACGCTCAGGTCGATCCGTGAAAGGGTGATTAACCAGAAGAAGGTGCCGAAACCGTAGATGAGCAAACCCCCGATCACGTATGGCGAGCGCACGATCTGCCAGATGATTCCCGGTACCGCTTCAGCGCTCAGGCTCAGCGGACCCATCTGGTTCATTCCGTGTTTCAACATCGTTTGACCGACAATTCCCATGACGGTCGCGATCAGGATCAGCATCCATGTGCTCATCAACAACCCTCCGATTCGCCGTGCCGTTGCCCTGGTGGGGGCTGAAACGCGCACAGGGGCGGTCACTTCGTCGATATGCTGCATTCCCTGGCTCTCCTTCAGGCGGCTGAGAGGGCGATGGCTCACTCGGGGCGCGGCGCTGTGTTCCAACCCTGGCGGCCAGCGGGGCGCCGCCCGATCAGGCCGGCCATATAGCGCAGGTGGGTGCGGGTGATGCGCAGCACTTTCGCCTTGGATTGCCCGTAGCGGCGAACGCGCAGGGTTGTGGGGTACTCCGCGATGCGGTAACCGGCCAGCCGGGCTTCAACCAGGAGTTCGGTGACCATCAGGAACCCATCGGCGCGGGTAACGATCCGCTCGATCACCTCCCGACGGCAGGCCCGGAACAGCGCAGTGTACGTGTGGATGTTCCAATCAATCAGCAGGCGGTAGCAGAGCGAAGCGCTCTTGCTGATCGCCACCCGATACGCCGGCACGTTCTCGATGCCGCCTCCGGGATGGTACGGCGAGGCAGTGACGATATCGACATCGGGCGTCAGCCGGTCGAGCAGCGCCGGGATTTCAGCGAAGGGGTACGT
>DAOTYR010000314.1:0-9852 GCA_034434655.1 Chloroflexaceae bacterium | reverse complement strand
GCCGACCAGCACGAGAAACTCGCCGTCAATAACGTCGAGATTGAGGTCCTTGAGCACGGTGACTTCGCCAAACCGCTTCCAGACATGATCGAACTTGATGCCGGCCATGGGATCGGTATCCTCCTTTGAAATCGATTTTCAGGAATGGCTCAAACTCACTTGACAATTCTGTCTTCAGCCGTCCATGCAGCTACGCCGCACACCGACGGGATGAAACTACTTCTTGGGAGGGCTTTGCCCTGTACGTGTTCACATGTCTCCTGGGAGCGCGGGCAGCTTGCCCGCGGAGACGCGACTGAGGGCGGGACGCCCTCGCTCCCAGGCGCGGGCGTTACCCCAGGAGTGAACAGGTACTTTGCCCTCCCAAACCCTCCCACCGGGTGGGGGGAGGAGCGGTGGTGCGCCGGATGATCAACGGCAGCCTGAGCGGCGCGTCGGGCGCGGGGCCGGCGCGCCGCTCCACCAGGAGCGCCAGGCGCCGGGCCAGCGCCTGGCCCAGGGCGCGCCGCGGGGCCCGCAGGGTGGTGAGCGGCGGGTCGGTATGCGCCGCCAGGGGCAGGTCGCCCATGCCGATCAGCGACAGATCGCGGCCCACGGCAAATCCAGCATCGCGCAGGGCGTGCATGGCGCCGAAGGCCAGCGCGTCGCCGGCGGCAAGCACGGCGGTCGGCGGTTCGGGCAGCGCCAGCAATTCCTGCATAGCGGTAATGCCGGCGTCCTCGGACGTGCCTGCCTCGACCACCAGGGCCGGGTCGGGGGCCAGGCCGGCGGAGGCGAGGGCCTGGAGATAGCCCTCGGTAAACGGCTCGCTGGCCGCCAGGTCCGAGGGCAGGGCAATCAGGCCGATGCGCCGGTGGCCCAGGGCCAGCAGGTGACGCGTGGCCTCGCGCGCCCCGCCCTCGAGATCGTACCCGAGCGCCGGGCACCCCGGCGCGCCCGGGGGGCCGGCGCAGACGCAGGGCGCCCCCGCAGCGACCAGACGCGCCACCCGCGCATCGTCAACCCGCGGGTCGAGGAGCACGATCCCGTCCACGCGATTGGTCGCGACCAGTTCCAGGCCCAGTTCGGCCTCGAGCGTCTCTGGCCCGGCGGAGGCCAGCAAGAGGCAGTAGCCCGGCGCCGCGGCGCCCTCGACCAGACCGGCCACCAGTTCGGCCAGGGCCGGATCGGCCAGGCCAGGGGAACCGACGGGCAGGACCAGGCCCAGGGTGCGGGCGCGGCTGCGCAGGCTGCGCGCCGCGTGATGGGGATGGTAGTTCAGGGCCTCCACCGCCTCCAGCACCCGCCGTCGCGTGGCCTCCGTCACGGCGCCGGTGCCATTCAAGACGTATGACACCGTAGCGGTGGAGACCTGCGCGCGCTTTGCGACATCCTTGATGGTGGCCATGCGCTTAATCGTTTAACCTGGGAGATGGTTGGGCGGAGTATACCAGCGGCGGAAGAGGATGTCAAGGCGGAACGGACCCCGGGGTGTTACGAAACATTCTGGTAAGTGTTCACACCTGGGGTAACCCACGCGCCTGGGAGCGCGGGCGTCCCGCCCGCGTCGCGTCTCCGCGGGCAAGCTGCCCGCGCTCCCAGGAGAACTGTGAACACTTACACATTCTGCACCATCGGCGGTAGGGGAACCGGCGAACGAGATCCGGCAACGGTGGTACTCCCTCCTCCCAACCTCCCCCCGCTGGGGGGAGGCAGGCGGTTCCCTCCCCGGCGGGGTGCAGGGAAACCGGGTTTCCCCACACCCCGCCCGCGGGGGGGTTGGGCGGCAAGTTGCCGGCGCGCGTCGCGCGTCTCCCCCACACCCCGCCCGCGGGGGGGTTGGGAGGGCTGCGCCCTCAAGCAGGGGGAGGGGGCAGCCTGGCTGCCCCCTCCTCCGGGTCGAGCGCCACCACGCGCCCGGCGGCGGCGCGGCTCAAGCGGTCGCGGATGGCGCGGGCGAGGCCGCCTTCGCCGAGGTCGCGGGCCAGGATGCAGTCGGGATGCCGGCTGTCGAGGGCGCGCAGGGCGGCGTAGAGGCGCCGTGCCACTTCGTCGAGGGCAACGGCCGGACCGAGCGGCTCGATGTCGGCGGCGAGATCGGCGAGCAGCGCCGCGTCTTCGTCGGGCACCAGCAGGCCCGCCCGCCGCCCCGCGGCCCGCTCGGCGGCGGCGCGCGCGCGCAGCCAGGCCCGCGCGGCCTCCTCCGGGCCGATCACCAGCCAGAGGGGGCTGTGCGGGGCATAGTGGCGCTCGAGCAAGCCCGGCGAGCGCAACGGCCCGGCCCCCGCGCCCTGGCTCTCCACCGCCACCGTCCCCAGATGAGCCTGGAGTTCCTCCAGACTGACCCCGCCGGGGCGCAGCAGGGTCGGCGCCGGGCGCGTCAGGTCGAGCACCGTGGACTCGACCCCGATCGGCGTCGGGCCGCCATCAATCACCGCCGCGATGCGCCCGCCCAGATCGGCCAGCACGTGCGCGGCGGTGGTAGGGCTGGTGTGGCCGAAGCGGTTGGCGCTCGGCGCGGCGATCGGCGTGCCCGCGGCGGCAATCAGCGCCCGCGCCACCGGATGCGCCGGGACCCGCACCGCCACCGTTGGCCCCCCGGCGGTCACGGCGAGGGGCACCGCCGGGCCGCGCGCCAGCACCAGGGTCAGCGGGCCGGGCCAGAACGCCGCGGCCAGCTCCCGCGCCGCCGGCGGCACGGCGGAGGCCACGCGGGGCAGATCGGCGGCATCGGCCAGGTGCACGATCAGCGGGTCGTCGGCGGGGCGACCTTTGGCAGCGAAGATCGCCGCTACCGCCGCGGGGTTGAGCGCGTCGCCACCCAGCCCGTAGACCGTCTCGGTAGGAAAGGCGACCAGGCGCCCGGCCCGCAGCAGGGCCGCGGCGGCGGCGATGCCGGCCGCGTCGGGATTGAGAATGCGAGTTTCTATACTCATAGGATAACCATCCATGCCAGCCCTGACCCGCCCCGCGCGGCGTTACCTGTGCCACGCCGCGCTGCTTACCATTGGCCTGGCCATCAGCGGCCTGTTCTACAACCTGTTGCTGGTGGAACTTGGCTACGACCGGGGCGGGATCAGGCTGCCCCTGGCCGGCGAGACGCCGCTGCTCGGAGTGCTCAACAGCCTGCCGGTGCTGGCGGCCGCGGTGAGCAGCCTGCCGATCTGGTGGGCGGTGCAGCGGATCGGTCTGCGCCCGGCACTGATCGCCGGTGCGCTGCTCCACGTCGCCGCGCTGCTGGGCGTGGCGCTCTGGCCAACCCCGGCGCCCTTGTTGCTCTGCGCCGCGCTGAGCGGCCCGGCAGCGGTGCTCTTCCAGGTCAGCGCGGCGCCCTTCATGATGCGCCACAGCCGCCCGGAAGAACGTGATACGCTCTTTGCCCTCAACGGCGCGCTGATCATCGGCGCGGCAGGCCTTGGCAGCCTGATCGGCGGTCCGCTCCCCGGGGTCGCCGCCAACCTCCTGGGGTTGCCGCCCGGCGCCCCGGCCTACCGCGCCACCTTCGCCGGCGCCGCGACCCTGGTCGCCGTGGCGGCCCTGCCACTGCTGCTCCCCGCCGAACCGGACGGCGCGCCACGACTCGCCCAACCGGCGCCGATCAGCGTCGGCGGGCTGATCCGCGCCGCCTTCGGCGCCTGGCCCTTCACCCTCTCGCCGCTGCTGATTTCCCTCGGCGCGGCGCTGCTCATCCCCTTTCTCAACCTCTACTTCCGCCAGCGCTACGACGCCTCCGATGCCGCGCTGGGCATCATCTTCGCGGCCATCGGCGTCGCCACCGGGGCCGCCACCCTCCTGGGACCATGGCTATCGCGACGCTTCGGCAAGATCGGCAGCGTCGTGCTGACCCAGGCCCTCGCCATTCCCTGCCTGTTGCTGCTCGGGCTGGCCCCCACGCTCTGGCTCGCCGCCACGGTCGCCCTGGTCCGCGCGGCGCTGATGAACCTGGCCATCCCGCTCTATGACGCCTATGCCATGGAACGCACCCCCGAGGCCGCCCGCCCGATGGTGATCGGGCTGATCAAGGGCGCCTTCTCCGCCGGCTACGTGATCGGCCCGACCGTCAGCGCCATCGTGCAGCAACGGGCTGGCTTCGGTCCTCTCTTTGTCGCCACCGCCTGCCTTTACGCCGGCGCCGTGGTCGCCAATACGCTCGTGTTTCTGCGCCCCCGGCGCCGGTGAGATGCGCGCGCCCCCCGCCGGGGAGTGCCGGGAGAGCAACCCTCCCGGGAACGCTCATTCCGCGACCAGCGGCGGTTGGAGGGGTGGGGCAACCCGCTTGCCCCACCCCCCCCGCAGGAGGGTTCGGGAGGGCTGCGCCCTCCCAGGGACTCTCTGTGCCCCTCCACATCTGCTACACTATAAACCATGAACCAGATCTTGCGCCTCTTCATCCTGGTGTTGCTGCTCAGCGCCTGCGCCGGCCCCGCGCCGACGGCCACGCCTGTGGTCACGCCTACCGCGGCCCCGGCAACGGCGCCGCCCACCCCGCCCGCGGCAACCGTCCCGCCCGCCACGGTAAGTATGCCGGCGCCGCTCTACGTGCTCGAACGGGGCCAGATCGCCCGCATCGAACGCGACGCAGTCACGCGCACCCTGCTCACCAGCGAGCGCAGCGCCATCCCCGGCGTGCCACCCATCGCCACCTTCACCGTCGCGCCCTCCGGAACGCTAGCCTACGTCGTGGGCGACCTGGAGGCCGACCGGCTCTCCATCGCCGGTCCCGGCGGCGAGCATGGTACCGTGCTCTACAGCGTGCCGGGCCACGAACTCAGCGACCTGCTCTTCACCCCGGACGGTTCGGCACTCTTCCTGCGCCTGCTCAACAACAATCAGACCGCCGATGTTCCCAGCGGGCTGTACCGACTCCCCGTCGGCGGCGGCGCGCCCGAGATGGTGCTGGCCGATGACCCGGTGGACGACCTGGCCAATCCCTCACGCGCGGTGAGTTCGTACCTGCCGGTGGCCTTCAGCCCCGACGGCGATCACCTGCTGGTGGAGGTGCAGTCCCTGTTCTACGAAGACTGCGGCATCGGGTTCATGCCTGCCAGTGGCGGCGAGGTGCTCCGCGTCACCCTGCCGCCCGATGTGCGCACCTACTGTGGTGAAGCCGCCTGGACCCCCGATGGGCAGTCGGCGCTCTTTCTCGCCGGCCCGAAGGAAGGCCCGCGGGCCGGTCCGCAGCTCTGGCGCGCCGACGCGGCCAGCGGCGCGGCCGAATTGATTGTTGGCGATGATCGCTACGCCCGCGCGCCAATTGCCCTGGCCAGCGGGACGATCCGCTACTTTCTGGCCCGGGTGGAGCGTGACGCCGGCGGCGTGGTGGTGGGCGGCAGTTTCGTTCCGGCGGAACTGGCCGCTCCCGGCGCGGAGCCGCGCGAACTCGGCCCGGCTTTCAGCGAGCGTCTGGAAGTGGCCTTGTGGGCGCCCGGGGGCAGCGGGGCGGTGATCGAGATCGACACCGATCAGGGGGTTGAACTGCGCTGGCAACCGATCGGCGGCGAGGCGACCGTGTTGCCCAGCGCCCGCGAACGGGCCGGGGGCCTGGCCTGGGGTCCCGCGGAGCCGCGCGCGGGCCGCGCCGCGCCGGTCGCCGCCAGGGACGCAGGGCCATGAAGCACCTCTACCTCCACATCCCCTTCTGCCACCGGCGCTGCAGCTACTGCGACTTCAACACCTACGCCAATATGGAGTCGCGCATCGAGGCCTACGTGGACGCGCTGTGCGCCGAGCTGGCCCTGCTGGCCGCGGAGAGGCAACCGCCGCCCCCGCGCTCGCCCGAGGCCGCCGCGCTGCGCCCGACGATCTTTCTCGGCGGGGGCACGCCGACGATGCTCACCCTGGCCCAGATGGAGCGCGTGCTGGCGGCAGCCGCCACCCTCGTGCCCCTGGCAGGGGCCGAGATCACCTGCGAGGCCAACCCCGGCACGGTGCTCGAGCGCGACTACCTGCGTGGCCTGCGCGCCCTGGGGATCAACCGCCTGAGTATGGGTGTGCAGAGCCTCCACGATCCCACCCTGCGCGTCCTGGGCCGCATCCACACCGCGGCAGAGGCCCGCCGCAGCTTCGAGGACGCCCGCGCCGCCGGGTTCGCCACTGTCAGCCTGGACTTCATCTTCGGGCTTCCCGGCCAGACCCTGGAGCAATGGGAACACACCCTGGAGCGCATCGTGGCCTGGGAGCCCGAGCACGTCTCCCTCTACGCGCTCATCCTGGAGGAGCGCACGCCCCTGTACGCCCAGGTCACCGCGGGGCGGGTGAGCGTGCCCGATGACGACGCGACCGCCGCCATGTACGAGGCCGCGATGGAACGCCTCGGCGCCGCCGGTTACGAGCACTACGAGATCTCCAACTGGACCCGCGGCCAGCCCTGCCACCATAACCTGGCCTACTGGCTGAACAGCGACTACCTGGCCGCCGGCGCCGGCGCCCACGGCCACGTCTACCCGCTGCGCTACGCGAACATCCCGGGCGTTGACGAGTATATCCAGGCGAGCGTGGCTGGACGACGCCCTATCGCCGAGACGACGAGGCTGACCCCTGCCGACCTGGAGGCCGAAACGATGATGATGGGCCTGCGGCTCAGCCGCGGCGTTGGCGTCGAGCACTTCGCGGCCCGCTGCGGCAGGCCCCTGGAAGCGGCCTACGGCCCCATCCTGCGCGACCTGGCGGCCCAGGGCCTGCTCGAGCAGGGCGACGGGCGGGTGCGGCTCACTGCGCGGGGGCGCATGCTGGGCAACCGGGTATTCGAGCGGTTCGTATGAAGCCGCGCCCGCCTGGCCCCTCCTCGGCGTGGCAGGCTCAGGCGCGGGCGGGGTCCGGGCCTATCACGCCGCCGCGCTCGATGACCAGCAGGTTCCCGGCGGTCACGCAGAGGGGAATGGCCAGCAGATTGACCAGCGGGATAGAGACCAGGGCAAAGGCCAGCAGCCCGAACCCCAGGCTGCCCGGCAGCATGCGCCGGATCAGGGCCAGCTTCGCGCGGAAGCGCCAGCGCCGCCGCTCCAGGGGGCCGTCGAAGAAATCCAGGCAGGCGATGGTCGCGCCGAGGGCCAGGTTGGCCGCCATCTGCAGCAGCGGGCCGATGCCGGGCACAAGCAGCAAGAGCAGCGAGGGCAGCCAGATCGCCAGCGCCAGGGCCAGCTTCTTGCCCTCGAACACCAGGGCGCGCCAGACATCGTAGGCCGCCGCGGGCAGCGAAAACGGGCGCTTGATATGGGTATCCCCCACGCAGAGCGCCTCCAACTCCTCGGAGAGCTGGCTGTACCAGGGCGCGCCGAGCACCACCCCGAAGCGCACCAGCAAAAAGCCGATCCCCAGCGCCAGGGTCAGGCCCACCAGCGCCCGCGCCAGCCACAGGAGCGCCGTGCCCAGCGCGCCTTCCAGGCTCAGGAAGCGATCGAGGGACTGCCAGGCCGCGGCGAACAACCCGAAGTAGAGCAGGGCAGCCACCACCACATTCACCAGGATGGGGACGATCACGTAGCTCCACAGCCGCGGCGTGCGGTTGAGCAGCGCCAGGGCGCGGAAGGGAGAGAGCACCCCCGTCAGTACGTCCATGGATTACCCTCGAGCGTGGTTCGGCAGCGGCCGTTCCAGTGTGACAGTCACCTCACAGCTCCACACAACTGGATCGTAACGCAGGAGCGCTCTTCAGCGTTCCCCGTCGGCCTCACACCCGCCGCGGCTCAGCCGCAGGCGCCGCATCGGTCATCGGCGCGCCGGGCGGCGCAGGTTTCGGCCCGGTGATCAACCGCAGACCGCGGTCATAGGTAACGTAACTGTAGGCCCAGTTCAGAAACACCACAACCCGATTGCGGAAGCCCACCAGGGACATCAGATGCACCACCAGCCAGCCTACCCAGGCCAGATAGCCGCTCAGACGGATGCCAAAGGCGTCGAGCACGGCCACGCGCCGCCCGATAGTGGCCATATTGCCTCTATTGAAGTAGCGGAAGGGCTTCATGGGCTTGCGGTGGATGCGGGCCAGGATATTGTGGGCGGCCCGCCCGGCCATCTGGATGGCCACCGGCGCCACCATCGGGTAGGGCGCCTGGGGCCGCCCCCGGCGGGGTGGTGGCTCCAGGTAGGCCATATCACCGATCACGAAGACCTCAGCACGACCCGGCAGGTTGAGCGTCGGCTCGACGGGAACACGCCCGCCGCGGGCCTGCCTGAGCCCCAGCCGGTCGGCCAGCGACGCTGCACGCACCCCTGCGGCCCAGACTACCACTCCCGCCTCGATCTGGCTGCCGTCAGCAAAGGTCACGGTACCATGGTGTACCGAGGCCACGGGCGAACGCAGGCGCACCTCGACCCCCATAGCCTCCAGACGACGGATGGCCTCGCGCTGCAACGTCTCGGGAAACGCGGAGAGCACGGTGCCGCTGGCCTCGACCAGCACCACGCGGGCCTCGGAGATGTCGAGCATGGGATAATCGTGGACCAGAACGTGATTGATCAACTCCACGAACGCTCCAGCCAGTTCCACACCGGTCGGCCCGCCGCCCACCACCACCAGGGTCTTCAACTTGCGGCGGCGCGCGCGGTCCGCCTCGCTCACGGCATACTCGAAGTTGGCGAGCACTGCATTGCGTAGCAACTCGGCATCGTCGAGATCCTTGAGGCCATAGGTGTGCGCTGCCAGGGCCTCGTTCCCAAAATAGTTGTTCGCGCTGCCGGCAGCCAGGATGAGATAATCGTAGGGCAGATTCGCGGTGGGGGTGATCACGACCTGCTGCTCAAAATCCACCCCGAGCACTTCGGCCATCATAAAACTGACGTTGCTGTACCGGCGCACGATCGCCCGCACGGGATGGGCCACCGACTCCGGCTCCAGGCCGGCGGTCGCCACCTGATAGAGCAGGGGCCAGAAGCCATGGTAATTGTTGCGGTCAATAACCAGCACATCAACATCTTTGCCGCCCAGCACGCGAGCGGCGGTAAGACCGCCGAAGCCCGCGCCGACGATGATCACCCGCGGCCGGGCCGAAGGCCAGGGACGGGCACCGTAGCGCCGGTATACAGTGGCGGGATCCAGCGGCAACGGCGGTACAGCGCCGTCACGCTCCGTCCCGTTTGAAGACCCATGCTGCATCAGCCTACCCTCCTTCCTATACGTCCATACCATCGTAACACGGAACGTCCCGCATGGACGGCTACTGTGAACATGGGGGAACCAGGTTCCCCCATACCCCCGCCTGCAGGAGGGCCTGGCTCTCACGCAGGGGAATGGGGAAACCGGGTTTCCCCATTCCCCACCCGCGGGAGGGTCTGGGAGGCCTGGCCCTCAAGCGGGGGGCTGGGGAAACCGGGTTTCTCCAGACCCCCGCCCGGTGGGAGGGTTTGGAAGGGCTCTGCCCTCCCAGGAAGGTACGTGTTCACCTTCCGCCTGGGAGCGCGGGCATCATGGTCTTTGAATACATCATCCGCTCTAGCCCGCGCAGGCGGGCTTCGCATTCCGTAGCCGAGGGCTTCAGCCCCACGGCCAGCCCGGCATAGCGGATGCATTGCTCAAAGACCATCGCCTCCCCGCATCCCCTCCACCGCGTAAGTCCTGCCACTTTAGATTTTAGGCATGGTTCAAACGAACTTGACAGTTCGCCTCGCCCCCGGACCACAAGGGTGGCCGTGGAGGGGCCAGGCCCCTCCATACCTCCCCGCCAGACGGTCAAGCGCAAACCGCAGGTTGTGAACCATGCCCTGGTAGCGATCCGGCGGGGCGGGGAACGCCCTGTCTCCCGCCCCGCCGCGCGCAGGCCGGCAGTCCTCAGCGCCCGTTCAGGGCGGCGAGCGTATGGCGGGCGATCATCTGCTCTTCGTCGGTGGGAATGACCCACACCGACACCCGGCTGTCGGGGGTGGTAATGCGCGGCC
>DAOTYR010000313.1:0-4041 GCA_034434655.1 Chloroflexaceae bacterium | reverse complement strand
ATCGCCCTGTATGGACCAGCCAGGGCTACGTCACCGTCGTCCGCCCGGCGACTGAAGCCGCGGGCGAGCCTCTGCGAAGCCCGCCTGCGCGGGCTCGACAGGCCACGCAGGTGGCCTTCGCACCGGGAGCCGAGGCGTTTACGCCCACGGCGCGGACGATCAACCGGACGTTGACGTAGCCCTGTATGGACCAGCAATGAGCCTTGACGCCACCCCGCAACCGCGTATAATGAACGATGGCACGCGGGGAGATGACGGAGTGGTTGAACGTGCTCGTCTCGAAAACGAGTAGGGTGTAAAAAGCCCTCGCGAGTTCGAATCTCGCTCTCCCCGCCACGCAAGACGCGCCCTTCCTGTGTCACAGGAGGGCGTTTTTGCTTCACGCTGGTCTGGTTAACTCGCATAGGAGCGTCACGCGCATGTCTCCCGAGGAACGCATCACCGAATTGGAACGCTTGAACGCCTGGTTGCAGGAGCAACTGGAGCGCCAGCGGCAGATGAACAGCGAGTTGCGACGGGCAGTGGCCGACCTGGCCCGCACCTTTCAGGAGTCGCTGGCGGCGGCCTATGAGGCCGGCGAGAGCGGCGATATCGAGGCCGTGCGTCGGATCACCCGCGCCAATCAGGCCAACTGGCAGCAGTATCTGCAACGCATCGTGGCTGCCGCCAGCAAGCCGGGGCCAGAGACCACCAATACATCCGAGTAAGCTTCAGCCGTCCATGCAGCTCCGCCGCACAACGCCGCAATGAACATACGGTTGTTCCTGGGAGGGCTGCGCCCTCCCAAACCCTCCCGCGGGTGGGGGCATGGGGAAACCCGGTGTCCCCACACCCCTCTTCGAGAGCCTATGTTCACGTGAGACGGTCATGCGCATGGCGCCCAACGTCGCGATGACCATGACCTGGGAGCGCGGGCGTCCCGCCCGCATCGCGGCTCCGCGGACACGGTGACCGCCCCTTCCCTGATCCTCCCCCGCCGGGGGCGGGAACCCGGCGCCTCCCCCCAGCGGGGGGAGGCTGGGAGGGGGGCGGAACCCTGCGCACGATGGTCACCTGGCCTCACCGGGCCATCAGCACCTCGCGCAGGGCGGTCCGCGCGGCCTCGGCGGCGGGGGTGCCATCGGTGTAGATCGCCCCGGCCCGGGCCGCGGTTCTGTTCTCCTGGAAGCGGGCGAATGCCGGCGTCTGGGCCAGGGTCGGCCCCATCCCCCCGTCGGCCATGGCAAGGCGTTCGATTGCCTCCGGGCGGTTGGCAAAGACCACGTAGTGGTGGACCAGGGCGAACGCCGCGATCGGGCCGGGTTCGCCGCCCTCGGCGTAGGAGATCGTCGCGCCGTTGCGCTCAACGCTGGCGATGGTTTCGCCGCGGGCCTCGCGGGCGGCGCGGTGCTGGTCGAGGAAGGCCAGGGCCTGGGGGTCGTTCCTGGAAGCGAAGAGGAACAGCACCTCGGCGTGTTCCAGCAGGGCCGCGCCGGGTTCGGCGCTCTGGAGCCGCGCCGGATCGGCGCCGCGCACCGCCACGGCGACTTCGCTGCCCAGCCAGGGCGCAACGCCCTCGCGCAGGCTGACGCCGAGCAGGGTTTCGATGGGCGCAACCAGGACGTCGGGTTCGGCTACGCCAAGCCCGTCGCGGAGCGTGCGGCGGAGCTGGTCAACCTCGACCACGCCGCCGATGTTCGGGGTGGTGGCGGCGTAGAGTTGCATGTCAGCGGGGAGCAGGTCCGGGGCGCCTGGGCCGCGGGTGGCCAGCAACAGCCCGGCGAAGAGCAGCCCGCCAATCACTATGGCGATGGCGGTGATGACCAGGCCGCCGGCCAGGGCGTAACCCAGGCCCCGCTCGCGCGGGGCAGGCGGGGTGAGAGGAGATGCGGCAGACATAGGGAGCTCCGACGAAGGACAGGGCTTGTGCAACCAGGACGTTGACGTAGCCCTGGATGAAGGGTGCCGTATGTGTTTCGGGTGTATGGTACCATGGGTCACGCCGCGCCGGTGGTTGCGGCGATCATTGGGTCCAGGACGTGCGCGGTGGCGGGGTGCGGGGAGGCTGCGCCTCCCCGCATGCCCCCTTCCCCGCCCGTGACGGCCAGGCGGCCGGACGAACCGCCGGTTGCGCCCCGCCGCGAGCGGGGAACGAGCGGTTCGTGGAGGGCTTGCGGCCCTCCTCCCCGCCGGGAAGCGACCGCGTGACGCCTGCGGGTCATCCAACGCTCCAGAGGGTCAAAAGACACCACTATGTCCACACGCGCGCTGCCGGTACGCTACGAGTACCACGTGGCGGTCATTCACCCTCGCGAGGACCGCGTGCTCCTCCTGCCGGGCGTGGAAGGCTGGCGCCTGCCGCACTTCGCCCAGGGTGAGCGCCATGTCTGGCAGGACGTGGCCCATGTCAACCAGGGGCTGCGCGAGGTGCTGGGGGTCTCCGCGACCACGCTGCGCTGCCTGGCCATTGATTATCGGCGCGAGGCGGAGGTGGTCTCGAAACTCTACGCGGCGGTGCCGCGCGACCCCTCCTGGCGCCCCCCGCCAGGAGGGCGCTGGGTCGCCCGCGAGGAGGTCGGCGTCCTGCCGCTGGAGGTGGAGGGCCATCGTCGCCCCCTGTCCGAGTGGTTCGCCTGGTACGCCGGCGCGCCCCGGCAACGCGCGCCCTGGTACCTGCCGGGCTGGCACGAGGCCGCGACCCGCTGGGCCGCCGAGCAGTTGACCGGCGCCGGGATGCCGCCGACGGGACCGGCGGAGCAGTTGCGCTCGTGGCAGCGGTCGGCGATCCTGCGTCTGCCGACGACGGAAGGGGCGGTCTACCTCAAGGCCGTGCCACCGATCTTCGCCTACGAGCCGGCGCTGACGGCTGTCCTGGCCGCCGCCGATCCCGCCCGCTTTCCCCGGCCGGTGGCGGTGGACCCGGCGCGGGGGTGGCTGCTTATGCGCGAACTGCGGGGGCCAACCCTCGATACGCGTTGCGATGATGTGGAACTGTGGGAACGGGCGCTGGCGACCTTCGCCGAGGTGCAGATCGCCAGCGCCGCGCATCTGCCGGCCCTGCGCGCCGCCGGGGCCCCCGAACGCCCCCTCGCGACCCTCGCCGCGCGCCTGGCGCCGTTGCTGGCCGATCCCGACGCCGGGATGCCCGCCAGTCCCGCCGGTCTCTCGGCGGATGAGCGACGCCGCCTGCACGTCCTGGCCGCGCGCCTGGAAGCCCTGACCGGGCGCCTCGCCGCCTATGATCTGCCCGCGACCATCGAGCACGGCGACTTCTGGGCCGGCCAGGTGGTGGTCACCGGCGCGGGCTTCGCCTTCCTCGACTGGTCCGATAGCTCGATCAGCCACCCCTTCTTCAGCCCGCTGCTCTTCCTGGTAGAGATCGAAGACTTCTTCCCCCGGTTGCCCGGCGTGCGCGAGCGGCTGCGCGACGCCTACCTGCGCCCCTGGGCCGAACTGCTGCCCGGGCGCGACCTGGTGGCGGCCTTCGAACTGGCCCAGCCCCTGGCCGCCCTGCATCACGCCAGCACGTACCACGGCGTGGTGCTGCCCAATATCGAACTCAAGTGGGAGATGGAACTGATGCTGCCCTTCTACCTCAAAATGGCCCTGCGCCTGGCCGAGCCGCTGCTGGGGGAAGGGTAAGTTCACTCCTGCCCGTAAGCGTTCACATTTCTCCCGGGAGCGCGGGCATCATGGTCTTTGAATACATAATCCGCTATAGCCCGCGCAGGCGGGCTTCGCATTCCGTAGCCGAGGGCTTTAGCCCCACGGCCAGCCCGGCATAGCGGATGAATTTCTCAAAGACCATCTTGCCCGCAGAGACGCGACGAGGGCGGGACGCCCTCGCTCCCAGGCGTGTGGGTTCCCCCAGGTGCAAACCACGCGCCATCCTGACCGCGCTCTACGCCGCCATCTCGCTCCCAGGCGTGTGGGTTCCCCCAGGTGCAAACAGTTACTCCTGCCCGAGGGTGTCGCGGGCGTCGGGAAAGGTGCTGCTGCGCCGCGGGCGCTGGACGGTGGCGCGATAGAGGGCCATCTCGGCCTGGAGCCGGGCGAGGCGCT
>DAOTYR010000312.1:0-6526 GCA_034434655.1 Chloroflexaceae bacterium | reverse complement strand
GGGCGTCCCGCCCGCGCCACGGCTCCGCCGACACGGTGACGGCCCCCGCCCTGACCCTCCCCCCGCTGGGGGCGGAAACCCGGCGCCTCCCCCCAGCGGGGGGAGGCTGGGAGGGGGGCTAAACCCTGCGAACGATGGTCACCTCAGCCGTCCATGCGGCTCCGCCGCACCACGCCCAATGAACATGACCTGGGAGCGCGGGCGGTCCGCCCGCGTCGCGTCTCCGCGGGCACGGTGACGGCCCCCCTCCCCAGCCCTCCCCCCGCTGGGGGGAGGGAGTCCGGCGCCTCCCCCCAGCGGGGGGAGGTTAGGAGGGGGGGTCAGCGCCGCATGCGCGTAGGTGAGCAGCCTATGTTCACGGTAGCCGTCCATGTGGCTCCGCCGCACCACGCCGCGATGAACATACGGTTGTTCCTGGGAGGGCTGCGCCCTCCCAAACCCTCCCAGGGGCCGGGGCCTGGGTGCGCGGGCCTCCGGCCCGCGTCCACTGAGGGATGGGAAAACCCGTTTTCCCCATCCCTCTGCTTGAGGGCGAAGCCCTCCCAAACCCGCCCGCGGGCGGGTAAGGGCTACCCCATCTCACGAACAAGCTCTGGTATAAGAAGCGCTGGCCCCGTCTCCGCGCTCCAACTCCGCCTCGGCGGCCACGTAGAGTTGCACCACGATCAGATGGGCATACACGAGGGCCGCCATGGTCAGCCAGATCCCCAGAGCGAAGACGAGGGCCTGGCCGGGGAAGCGCAGCGGGGCCAGACCCCAGGTGAGGCCGGCGATGAGTGTGGCCGGCAGGTAGGCCGGCAGGGAGGCCAGGCGCGCCCGCAGGAAGCGGCCCCGCCGCGGGGGGGTCAGAGCGTAGCGCAGGGTGGCCAGGTCAAGCGCCTCTTCGATGCGCCCCTCGCGGGCGAAGCGCAGGCGGCCCACCGGGGCGACGCCGGCGACGAACATCAGCAGCAGGACCAGGGCGGTGAGCAGCGCGATGGCGCTCAGCGCCCAGGGCAACAGCGCGGCGACCGGCGGGCCGCCAATGAGAAAGGCCAGGCTCACCCCGACCATGAGCGCGCCGCCGATGAGCAGGGGCAGGACGAAGAAGGCAACGTCGATCAGCAGGGCGAAGAGACCGGTGAGGGCGCGCAGGGACGGGTCGCTCCAGGGCGGCAGGGGCGTGGGGTAGCCGCGGCGGCTGTTGTCGAGGCTCTCGACCACGAAACCGGCGGCCAGGGGCAGGCCCAGGCCCGTGGCGGCGGCGGCCCCGTAACCGAGGCACTTCAACCACCACCGCCGGTCGCGATGCACCACGGCCAGCGCCGCGCGGAAGCGCATGCCGGCCGCCGCGGGCGCCTGCCTCAAGCCGCGTCTCCCAGCAGGTAGCGCCGGGTAAGATCGAGGGCCAGGGTGGCGACGAACTCCCAGCCCTCGGGCTGGCGCAGGTCGTAGCGGCGGGTCACCTCGCGGCTGCCTTCGGGGGTGACCAGGGCGACGCAGACGGCGGTGAGGCCGCTGGGATCGGGGGTGGAGACGGCCTGCGCCCCCAGGGCCACGGTCGCGCCCCAGCGCGCGGCGGCCTCACGGGCGCCGGCGAGGGCCAGGGCGGCGGCGGCCGGCTCATCGGCGGGTTGCTCGAGCGGGTGGACGATCAGCCCGTGCAGGCGCTCCAGAGCGTCGGGAACGCGGGCCAGGGCGCGGTAGATCGGCGCCGCCGCGGCGCCCTCGAATAGCGCGAGGGTGAGATTGCGCTCGCGCAGGAGGCGCGCCACCGTCTCCGCCAGCGGCTCGTCACCGGTGAGGTGGGGACCCAGGCGCTCGCGAATGGTGGCCTCGGCCCGGGCGATGAGCGCCTCGGCCTCGGCGCGGCTGGCAGCGCGGGCGCCGATGCGCAGTTCGTAGCGCGCCTGTTTGGCGGAGATGCCCAGGGTAGGATTGTCCTGCTGCATCAGGTCGGCCAGCAGTTCGCCGATCACGCTTTCGCCGAGGCTGGCGGCATGGAGCGTTTTGACCAGGATCACCTCGGTGACGCCGCGCTCCTCGCGCAGGTAGGGCAGCACGGCGTGTTCGAACAGATAGCGCAGTTCGTAGGGCACGCCGGGCAGCACGATCACCGTGCCGCGGGCGTCTTCGACGATGAAGGCGGGCGCGGTGCCGCGGGGGTTGGGGATGGGACGGGCGCCGGCGGGCACATAGGCCTGGCGGCGATTGCTCTCGCTCATGGTGCGGCCCATGGCGCTGAAGCGCGCCTGGATCTGCTCGAGCAACTCCTGGCGGAACTCCAGCGGGCGACCGAGGGCCAGGGCGACCGCCTCGCGGGTCACATCGTCGGGCGTGGGGCCGAGACCGCCGGAGCAGATCACCAGATCGGCGCGCTCGAGGGCCTCGCGAACGCACCGGGCGATACGCTCGGCATTGTCGCCCACCACGGTCTTGCGGTAGAGATTGACGCCGGCGGCAGCCAGCTCGCGCGCCAGGTAGGCGCTGTTGGTGTCAATCGTGGCGCCGAGGAGCAACTCGGAGCCGATGGCGATGATCTCGGCATCCATCATTGAGAGCTTTCAGGATCAGACTGAGGGTTCGCGACGCGGCCTTCCGGGTTGCTGTTCAGCCGTCCATGCGGCTCCGCCGGGCACCAACGGGATGACAACAGGTCGTTCCTGGGAGGGCTGCCCTCCCAGACCCTCCCGCGGGCGGGGGAATGGGGAAACCGGGTTTCCCCATTCCCCTGCGGGGCGGGGGCGCGGGGAAACCCGGTTTCCCCACACCCCTCGCCGAGTGCGTATGTTCACGTTAGTGGGTAAGCGGATGGGGAAACCGGGTTTCCCCATTCGCCTGCTTGCAGGCTGCGCCCTCTGGAGATGGGGGAGACTCCGCCTCCTCGCGCCTCTCGCGGCCCGGTTGGGTGGGCTAGAAGAGCGGCTCATCAGGCTCGGGGGGCGGGGGCTGCAAGGCCTCGGACACCTGGCGGCGGTAGCGCTCCCAGAGTTCCTCCTCGCGGCTCTGGGCGGCCCGGCGGCCCGCGTCAAGCGCATGTTTGAAGCGCTCGGCAAGCGATCCACCACGGGCGGACGCCTGGGCGGTCAGGCCGAGGCGCGTCTCCTCGCTGGCGCGCTGGTTGGCGACGTAGACCGTCAGGGCGCCGGCGGTCGCGCCGAGCAGCATGCCGAAGACGAAACGCCCGGAGGCCGCCCGGCGCCGGCGCGCCGTCTCCTGCCGCAGCGTCTTGATAATCTCGACCACGGCCTGACGTTCCGCGGCCAGGGCCTCGAGGGTGCTCTGGCGCTCGGCGCGGATGGCCTCGCTAAAACGACGGGCGGTCTCGGTGAGCGTGTCGGACTCCAGTGCCATACCTGAGGCTCCTGCGTGTGAACCGAAGGGAGAGCAGATTCTCCCGGGCGTCTCAGCGGTACGTGTTCACACGGCTCCTGGGAGCGCGGGCAGCTTGCCCGCGGAGAGGCCACAAAGGCGGGACGCCCTCGCTCTCAGGCGCGTGGGTTACCCCAGGTGTGAACCGTTTTACTCTCAGCGTGATAGTCGCTTCACCCGATCACCGGTCCGTAGCGGTGTGGAGGTGTCAGGCGCTACAACCCGCTCACGAGGCCCGCGTGCGGACCTCCTCCAGCGCGCGGGCAAGAAACGCCTCCAGGGGCATAGCCCCCAGATCCTCGCCCGCGCGGGTGCGCACGGCCACGGCCTCGGCGTCCTGCTCCCTGGCGCCGATTATAAGCATATACGGCACCTTCTGCAACTGCGCGCGGCGGATCTTGCCCTGCATACGGTCGCGGCTATCATCGAGTTCAACGCGCAGGCCCGCATCGGTCAGGCGCTGGCGCACACGCGAGGCATACTCCATCTGTTTATCGGTGATCGGAATGATGCTCGCCTGCACGGGCGCGAGCCAGAGGGGAAAGGCCCCGGCGAAGTGCTCGATCAGCACCCCCAGGAAGCGCTCCATGCTCCCCATGAGCGCGCGGTGGACCATGTAGGGGCGATGGGGCTGGCCATCCTCGCCGATATACTCCAGATCGAAGCGTTCGGGCAGATTGAAGTCGAACTGGATGGTGCTCAACTGCCATTCGCGGCCCAGGGCATCGTTGACCTTCAGATCGATCTTCGGGCCATAGAAGGCCCCGCCGCCCTCATCGCGCTGGTAGGGCAAGGCGTGGGCCTCGATCGCGCGCTCGAGGGCCGCCGTGGCCCGTTCCCAATCCTCGGGCCGCCCGACGTACTTCTCGGGGCGCGTCGAGAGGTAGGCGGTGAACTCGCTCAACCCGAAGGAGCGCAGCACGTAGAGCGAGAAATCGAGGGCGTGGCCGATCTCCTCCTCGACCTGATCGGGTCGGCAGAAGATATGCGCATCGTCCTGGGTGAAGCCGCGCACGCGGGTCAACCCGTGGAGCACGCCGCTCTTCTCGAAGCGGTAGACCGTGCCATACTCGGCGTAGCGTCGCGGTAAATCGCGATACGAGCGCAGATGGGATTTATAGATCTGAATGTGAAATGGACAATTCATCGGCTTAACGTAGTACGTATCGCCCTCAATATCCATCGGCGCGTACATATTCTCTTTGTAAAAATCCAGGTGGCCCGAGGTCTCCCAGAGATGGGCGCGGCCCACGTGGGGCGAGAAGACCCACTCGTAGCCGGCGTTGAGGTGGGCCTGCCGGGAGAAATCCTCGGCGATCACGCGGATCATGGCCCCTCGGGGATGCCAGAGGATCAGCCCTGGCCCCACTTCGTCGGAGATGCTGAAGAGGTCGAGCTCCTTGCCCAGGCGGCGATGGTCGCGCTTCCTGGCCTCTTCGAGGCGCCAGAGGTACCGTTCCAGTTCGGCGCGATTGTTCCAGGCCGTGCCGTAGATGCGCTGGAGCTGCGGATTCTTCTCGTTGCCCCGCCAGTAGGCCCCGGCGATGCTCATCAGCTTGAAGGCCTCGGGGTCAATCTGGCCGGTATGCTCCAGATGCGGCCCACGGCAGAGGTCCTCGAAGGTGTCCTGGCGGTAGGTTGAGATGATCGCACTGGCGGCGCCGTTGCCCTCCGGGCGTTCGCCGTACTCATCGGCGCCCTGCATGAGGCCCTCGATCAACTCGAGCTTGTAGGGCTGATCCTTGAACAGCGCACGCGCCTCTTCCGGGCTGACGACGCGGTAGATGAACGGATGGTTACCGCTGATGATCCGGCGCATACGCGCCTCGATCTCGGCCAGATCCTCGGGCGTGAGGGGGCGGGGCAGGTCGAAATCGTAGTAGAACCCGTTCTCGACCGGCGGGCCGATGGCGAGTTTGCCTTCGGGGAACAGCTCGAGCACGGCCTGGGCCATCACATGAGCCAGAGAGTGGCGCAGGCGGTAGTAGGGGTCGTCCTGGGGATTGACAGGCATAACGAGACTCCTTCGACAACGTTCGCAGGAAACGTACCGTTCGCAGGGTTCCGCCCCTCCTCCCAGCCTCCTCCCGTTGGAGAGTGGCAGGGGCGCGGGGCGCCCCGGGTTCCCGACGCGCCTCCAGGGTCAACTGGTAACCAGGATCAGGCGGCCCTCTTCGATGCGTACCGCATCAATGCGCCGGCCCTGGGCGGTCAACTCGGCATTGAGCCGTTCGGCCAGCAGGCGCGCCAGTTCGTCGGCGGAAAGCACATAGGCCAGCGGCGGCTCCAGGCGCGCGCTGGTCACCACGAGGCGGCCCTGATCGGCGGCGAGGGTGACGCTGGCGGCACTGCGCACCCCGTAGGCGCTGATGGTCGCTACGGCGCGACCGTCGCCGAAGCTCAGGCGCGCCGCTTCGAGCGGAGCAAGAGCGTCTGGACGGGCGGCAAGGAAATCATTGGCGCGCTCCTCGGTCAACACCACTTCGCCCGGCGGCAGCGCGGCGATGGCCCCGGGCAGGAGACCGTCCAGACGCTCGCCGCCGGCAGCCACGGCCGTTGCCGCGGGGAGAGGCGCGATCTGGTCGGCCACGGCGCGACTCAGCATGGGGCGCAGCCCAAAGGTGTACACCAGCAAGAGCAGCGCGGCGACGAAGAGCAGCGCCGCGCAGCCGCGCAGGCATCCTCGACGGGCGCCAGCGTCACGAGCAGCTTGTGAGGGCCGATTCGATGAGCGCATCATACAGGTCAGCTTCAGGCATCCACCGCCCGCGACCGGCGCGCAGGGGCGCGGAGAACCCTGAGTTTCCCCGACCGGCGGCCTTGCCGCCGGACCCCGGTCAGGACCGACTATTAAAACAAACAACCCCTCTTCCCAATGGGACGAAGGGTTGCCTCGTGGTTCCACCCATCTTCGATACCCGCGCGATAGCGCAAGGCATCCTCGTGGGGCGCTGTAACGGGCGCCGCCCGGATCCCCATACTGGCCCTTCGGCGTTGAGGGGACCGCTCCGAGGTGGTTTTCACCGGGCCGTGCAGAGGCGCGCTTCCAGTCCCTGACGCGCCCTCCCTGGCTGCCGTCGCCGGGCTACTCGTCCTCATCACTGCGTTAGACGCCAGGTTGTGATGTGCCGCCTGAATGATACTACCGCGCCGATCGAACGTCAAGGCGCGCGAA
>DAOTYR010000311.1:0-1500 GCA_034434655.1 Chloroflexaceae bacterium | reverse complement strand
CGTATCCCTTTGGTGAGCGTGACCTTGAGGCCTTCGCCCCCTACGCCGATGTACCCGCGGTGCGCGAGGGGCGGATCGCGTTCTGCGACGGGACGCTGCTCACCTGGCCCGGCCCGCGGACGGTCGCCGCGCTGCGGGTGATGCGGGTAGGGCCGAAGGATTGGCACAGCTAATCCTTCGGCCCTACAACTGGTCGCGCCGCGCGGCCTTGCAGGTAACCGTGTGGGGGCGGTTCGGAGGGCTGCGCTCTCGGCGATGCGGGCGGAACGGAGGATGCGGAGAAGCATGGCCTCACTGCGCCCCTCCAACGGTACCGTAGGTGTGAACCATGTCTAAGCTTATCCACCGACAATAGTTAATTCCTGATTGGCGACTCGATCGCTGCGACGCGCGCCGTCGCTTAGCAAGGTGACTTCCTCGCCCGCGCCGTGGTTGGCGACATAGATGGTCGGCTGGATGTGCTGTCCATCGCCATCTGGCCCGGCACCAGGCGGTGTTCTGCTGCCCAGACACGGACCAGATGCGGCGTGGCCGGTCCGTTCCCATGGTCGTGCCTGCCGCGATAGGTCGTTCCCGCACGCGAAATCACAGCGGCGCACACCGGTCAGACCGGCTGGAATCCACGGGAGCAAGCGCTGCTGGAACCGTTCCGGGCAGTAGTGCGCCACGCACCCTCTACTGCGTAAACGACCCCAGATCATTCTTCAGCGCCAGCGTGGGCCGGTGGGCCGCCAGGGCATCGCCATCGGCGCCAATCCCAGCAATGAGTTGGGTGGCACGCTCGCGGAGCGCCGGGGTATCCCCCAGCGCCAGCGCACGATCAAGCACCTGCAGGGCGATCACCATTTTCTGCCGCTGCGAGAGCAACGCCCGGGCCTCGACGAAGAACTGCTCCAGGGGCACGTCGGTCAGGTAGCGCGTGACCCGCCCGATCAGATCGGCGTCATAGCCGGGACCGGGGGGGAGAAAGGCCGCCAGGCGCTCACCCTCGTACACACTCGTCGCCCCCACCAGTTGCCCCAGGGCGACCACCAGCGCCGTCGCCGGCGTCAGTTTCCCCGGCGGGTAGATCGCGTCCAGTTCCGTCCACGAACCCATGGTGACCTCCTTTCCAAATCCTCCCCCGGGCCGGGCTCCGGAGAAACCAGGTTTCCCCAGGCCCCCCTCCGGCGAGCTATGTTCACCTCAGCCGTCCATGCGGCTCCGCCGCACAACACCGCAATGAACATACGGTTGTTTTTGGAAGGGCTGCGCCCTCCCAAACCCTCCCACGGGCGGGGGCCTGGGTGCGCGGGCCTCCGGCCCGCGTCCGCTGAGGGATGGGGAAACCCGGTTTCCCCATCCCCCTCGCCGAGGGCGTATGTTCACGTTAGCGCGAATGAATAACCAACCAGTCTTACCGCCAGGCGGCCATGAGCGTTGTGAACTCGCGGAAGAGGTAGGTCGCGTCGTGGGGGCCAGGGCCGGCTTCGGGATGGTACTGCACGCTGAAGCAGCCAA
>DAOTYR010000310.1:0-2465 GCA_034434655.1 Chloroflexaceae bacterium | reverse complement strand
GGGGCCAGGGTCGCCGTGTCATTCGCCAGAGCAGACCCGCCCGGCACCAGGTTCGGACCGTAGGTGACGGTGACCGTCGCGTCGGTGCTGCCCGAGTTCTGGACCGAGATGCCGGTGTTGAAGCCGGCGTTCGCCTGCTGGACGAGGGGCAGGATCACGTTGTTCGAGCCGCTGGCGAAGCCGCTGTAGGCCAGCAACTGTCGCAGGTTGCCCGTTCCGGTCTGATTGACCACCACGGCCAGGGGCTGGTTGCCGGTAACAATCGCCGAACCCACGAACAGGTTGCCCAGTTCGGCCTGGGTTGCCTGGTCGAAGATGGCCGACGCGCCGGGAGCGATGGTCTGAGCGGGGGTCGTGAAGGCATTGCCCGCGCCGGGGTTCGGCGAGAACTGCACCGTCACGCTCGCCGACGCCGTTCCGGCGTTCTGCACCGCGAACCAGGTGCTGAAGCCGCTGTTGTTGCGCATGATCAGCGGCAGGCGGACCGTGTTTGCCGGCTGTGAAATGCCCAGGGCCGACTCGTTGTAGGCGAAGTTGTTGCCGCTGATGTTCAGGATGGCTGCGATCTGCTGGTCGGCGCTGATCACTGCCGAACCCTGGAAGCCCGGGCTGACGTTGGGCACCGGGAAATAGGTCTTGCCGTCGCTAGCATTAATGGTGTCGTTGATCGTCCCGGCGCTGCTGCCGTTCGGGTTGTACAGTTGCACGACCACATTGGCGGTAGCGGTGCCCAGGTTCTGCACGCGGAACCCGGTCGTCCAGGTAATGCCTTGCTGTGCGGCGACCTGCCTGGCCGGCATCAGCGCCAGACCCAGCGCGAAGACGATGGCGCAGACAAGAGGTAGGGCGACGAACCTGCGAAACATGGCGATCCTTTCCTTTGCGTATGACGTATGGCTGCCTTCTACAGCGATCCTTACGTGGGTCGTGAAGGCGCAGACCCGCGTAGGATTGCCAGACATCGCCATCATAGCGACGTGTGAGGGTCGCCGTCCATACCCCGCATGGAGCAACGCGCTAACGCTTTGCGGGTATTTTCGGGCATACTCCGGGAGTTTAAGGGTTAATAACCCAGAAGTAGTAGTACCCAGGTCCTGGGAGTATGCCCCCCGCTTTCCCGCAATGGTTTCGCTGCGCGGCCTGTTGTGTGCCCGTTGGGGAGGTGGGGAAACCCGGTTTCCCCACCTCCCCGCCCGCAGGAGGGTGTGGGAGGGCAAAGCCCTCGTGTAGGGGGATGGGGAAACACGGTTTCCCCATCTTTTCACCCGGTGGGCGGGTATGGGAGGGCGCAGCCCTTCCGGACCCTTTTTCATTTTACCTCCTCCGGCAGGGCACACACAAAGATCAACTGGTCGCCCAGGTTGGCCGGCACCAGGCCGCCCAGCACGGCGCGCACAAAGGTGTGCGGGCGCCGGGCCATCCACCAGAAGTCGCGCGCCGTGCGCGGAAAGGGGCGCTCGAGGACCAGCACCCGGCGGGCCATCAACCCGTGTTCGGCCAGCAGGCGCTCCCAGGAACGCCGGGTGGCGTAGCGTTGCAGGGGTTGGCCATCGTCGAAGACCTCGCCGTGGCGCAGAACGTGCAGGACGTTGCCGAAGATCCCGTAGGCGTTGGGCACCAGGATGATCGCCGCGCCTCCTGGTCGCAGCACCCGCGCCATCTCGGCGATCGCCTGACCCGGGTCGAAATAGTGCTCCAGGCTGCCGATGTTGGTGATCACCTCAAAACTCGCCCCGGCGAATGGCAGTATCTGGGCATTGGCCATGACCACGGGGAGGCCTGCGCCGCCGCGCTGGTCAAGGCGCCGGAGCGCGGCCAGGGAAAAATCGAAGCCGGTGACGCTGTACCCAGCCCGGTGCGCAAAGCGCAGAAAGTCGCCCTCGCCGCACGAGATGTCGAGCAGGCGCGCCGGTGGCGGCGCGAAGCGGCGCACCTGGTCGAGGAACCAGAGGTACAGCGAGTCGCGCTGATGGAGGCCCCGCTCGTTGTAGATACGATCATAGGCGCGTTGTTCGGCCTGTTCGGTTGGGCTATGGCGGATCTCGATCGGGTACCAGGGCATAGGATGGTCTTTCAGATGGGGTAAAGCAGGGGGAACCGGGTTTCCCCGTCCTCCTGCCCGTTGGGGAAGGCGAGCGTGCAACCCCGCGGGTTGCTGGCAGGCGCATCCGAATTGCGCTGCCCCTCAACCCGCCAGATGATTCATAACCGCGAGAAGACGACGGCCCAGAACAGTTCGTTCAGCGTGATCCACAACCGTACCAGCAGGGCGATGATCAGCGCCACCGAGAGCGGGACGACGATGGTCAGCAGCGCGATCATGCTCATGTCGCGCACGCCAGGCACAATGGGAACGAAAAATGAAATGTAGCCAATCAGGCCGCTGGCCACCCAGATCTGGACGAACACCGGCAAGAGTTCCCAGTTGACCATGTAAATTGAACGCACCATGAGAAAAAAGATCA